>CAYOTD010000963.1:0-1815 GCA_964406685.1 uncultured Solibacteraceae bacterium
GGCGCCCTGTTGACCGCGGCGGCGGCGGCGCTGCGCTATCACCAGAACCGGGGCGATTTCTCCACCGCCAACGGCCTGGCGGACCCGGCGCTGCTGAATCAGTACCTGACCAGTCTTTGCACCTACGACGCCGACGGCGGCACGTTTTGTGATGGGTTCTTCACCGCCGCCGACAGCCAGGAGCGGATCGTCAACCTCTGGCGGCTGGGCTCGTTTGCGGGCAGCGCCGTGGCGGTTGTGCCCCTGAATCCGGACGAGGCGGCCATTCGCGATGCGCTGGTGGCCAACTCGGCCGTCATCCTGGCGTTGAACATGAGCGCCGGCGGCGCCGCGGCGGGGTCGCATTTCGTCGTCGCCACCGGCGTCGCCGCCAACGGCTGGATCCAGATCTTCGACCCCAGCCCGGAGTTTGCCCGCGCGGCTCTGAACGAGTACCTGTTGGGGTTCGAAGCCGGGGGGCGTCAGTGGAAGGCCACCCTGGCCGCGGCGATGAAACTGGCCGCGCCTACTTCGCTTGACGCCGGTTTCCTGGTGGCCGGCTCGACGGCGGCCATCGACATCCGTTCCGAGTCGGCAAGCTGTGGGACCACGATCGAGTTTCCCTCTTCCCCCGCCACTCCCACCGGGACGATCCCCGCTTCGGTGGGCACGTTCCGCTTCCGCTACTGCGACGGCGCGAAGAAGCGGTACCAGTTGGAACTGGGCGGAAAGGGCGTGCAAAAGGCGGTGCTGACCGACCTGGGCGAGACCGGAGCGCGCTCCGAACTGTCGGCCGCGGCGGGCGTCTCCTTCGCCGTGACCCGGCCGGCCACGGTCTGGAAAGCCTCTCCGCTGGCGGCGGCCCTCGACGACGAACCGCTGGTCAACGCCGCCAGCCTCGCTGCCGCGGTGGCGCCCGGCACCCTGGCCTACGTGATGGGAACGGGCCTGTCGGGGAGCGCGGCGTCCACCATCGCCACCCTCGGCGGCCAGGCGATGACCCTGGTGTCCTCCGGCCCCTTCCGCCTGGCGGTCCAGGTGCCCCTCGGCATCCCCGCCGGCCGGCACGCCCTCCACGTCGAGTCGCCCTACGGGAGCGCGGAGGCGGCGGTGCAGGTGCTGGAAACCGCCCCGGCGCTGTTCCAGACCTCCGGCGCCATCGTGAACCAGGATGGCACGGCGAACTCCCCCACCTCGCCGGCCCAGCGCGGCAAGACCATCGTGGTCTACGCCACGGGCCTGGGAGCCGTGGCTGTCCAGGGCGGCCTGTCGGTGGCGAAAGCGGCCGTGACCGCCGTCATCGCGGGTGTCGAGACCCCGGTCAGCTTCGCCGGCCTGGCGCCGGGCCTGGTCGGAGTTTACCAGGTTAACATTCCCCTGCCCGCCTCCCTCCCGCCGGGAATCGGCCTGGAGCTGCGGCTGCGCCAGTCGGGCGCGGAGTCCAACGCCGCCGCCGTGTCGATTCAGTGATACAAGAGTAACAGATATTAAGCTCTTCTTGAAACAACAGTAAAAGCTCTTAATACCCTATTGACTTGTATTCCGCCCCATGATGTAATGCCAATGCGGCATTCATCCTGGCGTGGATCCCGCGAGCACAGATACAAGAGAAAACAACAAGACACAACGAAGGGCTTGCGAGCGCGCTCCCCGCCCCGGCGGCGGGCGCGATTGAAGAGGCTCAGGTCTGAAGAGAACTCCCATCGATTCGATTCCACTACTCGCAAGGAGAAACAAATGCTAGCTTTTCGCAAGTGGTTCCTGGCGCTGGCCCTGGTGGCTCTCACCGTGGCCATGGCCAGCGCCCAGACGACCTCCCCGGCGTTTACTTGCACG
>CAYOTD010000964.1:0-1814 GCA_964406685.1 uncultured Solibacteraceae bacterium
CTGGTCAACCCGGCTGAGGTCAATCGACTCGATCGTTTTCAGTAACTCCGTCTTATAGTCTTGGGTGAAGCTCATAACTCTCTGGTTCAGGACCGGACCAGGGCAAGGGCGCCCCACAGCACGCTGTCGTCGCCCAGCGCCGCCGGGGCGACATCGATCCGCGCGCGCGACCAGGGCGTAATCTGCCGGCGCAACTCGCGCCGCAGCGGCTCGAACAGCGCCTCGCCCGCCTTGCTGATGCCGCCGCCCACCACGATCCGCGCCGGGTTCAGCAACATAATGGCCGACTTCAGGCCCAGGGCCAGGTCGACCACGTACCCCTCGACGAACTTCCGGTCCTCCATCAACTCCTTGGCCGTGCGCCCGCGATCCCGCTCCAGCCACAGGCCGGAACAGAGGCGCTCGAAGCAGCCGCGCGCTCCGCACAGGCACTCCGGTCCCTCGGGGCGAACGGTCAGATGGCCGATTTCTCCCGCGTAGGAGTCCGCCCCCCGGTAGATCTTATCGGCAACGACAATGCCTCCCCCGATGCCAGTTGACAGGGTCATGTAGAATAGCGGGCTGGCGCCCCGGCCGGCGCCGTACACCGCCTCGCCGAGCGCGCCCACATTGGCGTCGTTGTCCATCACCGCGTCCAGGCCGAGGGTCTGCCGGACCCATTCGGTGAGGGCGAAATCCTGCCAGCCGCCGACATGGGTGGACAGGGCCACCCGCTGCCGCTCGAAGTCCACCGGGCCTCCGAAGCCGATGCCGCAGCGATCGAACGCCGCCCGGCCGCGCCAGCCGGCGGCGATGCCGGCGATCTGGTCGAGCATCCAGTCGCGGCCGCCCTCGCGGTCGGTGGCGCGGGATTCGCGCAGCGCCAGCCGCTCTCCCTCGAAGGCCGCCATGGAGAACTTGGTGCCGCCGATGTCAATCGCCAAGGTTCGCATGGGCCTTTTCCAGAACCTCGGCGGGCGAGGCCGTCCCCGTCCCTTTCTTCATGATGGTGATGGAGGCCACCAGGTTGCCGAAGCGCGCCGCGTCGGCCGGCGACCCGCAGGCGGCCCGGGCCATGGCCGCGCCGGCGGTGAAGCTGTCCCCGGCGCCGCAGATGTCCACCGGGTTGTCCACCTTCCGCGTCTTGACCCACTCCTCGCCCGCGTCGGTCACCAGCAGCACGCCGTCGCCGCCGTGGGTGACCAGCAGCAGCGGGGTATCGACGTGCCGCCGCAGGGCCTGGTAGTCCACCCGGCCGAACAGCCTCTGGCAGGCGGCTTCCGCCTCCTGCTGGTTGGGCTTCACGATGGCGCGGCGGAACAGGTCGCAGCGCTGCCGGGAATCGACCCAGACGATCTTGCGGGGGTCGTCGGCGGCGCAGGCGGCCAGCGTCTGGCGGACGGCCCCGCTGACCACGCCGCCGTGATCGGTCTCGGCCTGGTCGGCGACCAGGATCACGTCGTACTGTGGCGCCAGGGCGCGCAATTCCTCGACGATCCGCTGTTCCGCCCACAGGGGAAGGGGCTGGGTGGCGATGAAGTCGAGCCGCGGATGGTCCTCGACGCCCGTCTGGCTGTTGATGACCTTGGTGTAGGTGAAAGTCTGGAATTCGGGGACGGTGACCAGGTGCCCGGCGCCGATGCGCCGCGTTTCCAGCGCGCGGCGCAGCTCGAAGCCGAAACCGTCGTCGCCCACAACTCCCAGCACCGCGATGCGGCCGACGCGCAAGGCGGCCAGGTTGTTGGCCACCGTGCCGCCGGCGCCCGGAGTGACTTCGGTGCGAACGACGCCGACGCGCGGGATGCCGGTTTCGCGCGAGGGCTCGGCGGTGGCCG
>CAYOTD010000965.1:0-1813 GCA_964406685.1 uncultured Solibacteraceae bacterium
CTAACCGTCAGGATGCCCGTGGGGATGGATGCGGCTTCATCGCCCGGCCGTGGTCGCACGGCTCACTCGGTCTGCATCGGGTTCCGGCGTCCGACGCCCCTTGAGGTTTGCCGGCCAAGGCGTTATCTTCAAGTCTTCGCATTCTGAGCGCGGTCCGATGCACGAGAAAACAACGAAAAGCATTTACAACGTCTGGTCGTATTTCTATGACATGTTCTGGCCGAAGATCGTCCTTCGGCGGACGAGCCGCGCCATCGAGCAGATGTGCATCCGGCCGGGTGAGCGCGTCCTGGATGTGGGCGTCGGGACCGGCTTGGCGCTGGAGAACTATCCCCCGCATGCGGAGGTGATCGGTATCGATCTCAGCGAGGGCATGCTTCGGCACGCTCACCGCCGGGCACGCCAGGGTCGGATGACTTGGGCGCACCTGGCGGTGGCCAATGCGCTGGAACTTCCGTTCCCGGACAACAGCTTCGATCATGTGATGCTCAGCCTGGTGATTACGGTCGTCAGCGATCCGGTACGCCTGATTGAGGAGACCCGGCGCGTCACGCGGCCCGGTGGGCAGATCGTGATCATCAATCACTTTCAGTCCAGCAACCGGATGATCGCCCTGATCGAGAAATGGCTCTGTCCGCTCTGTCAGCATCTGGGCTGGCGGAGTGACCTGCCGCTGGCCGATCTGCTTCGGGAGACGGGCTTGCACGCCGACTTCCGGTACAAACTGGACCACGTGGACTTGTGGGAAACGGTCTTCATGACGAACGTGCCGCGCCCCGGGGATGCGCAACAGGCGATCGCCGCGGCTTGACCTCGGCCGACGGGCCGATATCCTTGTGACATTTGAACCGAGGAACACGGTGCATGAGACGGTTTGGGTGCGTACTGTCCGCTCTGGTCGCCGCCGGCTGTCTGAGTGGAGGTTGCGTTGAATACCGCTGGGAAGAGAACGTCGAACGGGCGGAGCAACGCGCCAAGGCCGAGGGGAAGTATCTCTTCGTCTTCTACAAGTGGTGGCTGTCCAACGACAGCAACCGCATGCAGGCCGAGGTGATCGACCAACCGGATGTCGCCAGGGTGTTTCAGGGCACCGTGAACTGCCGGATCGTCTATGAGTACCCGCCCAACCGCGAGTATATGGCCCGCCACGGCGTGGACCGCGCACCGGGGTTCCTTGTGCAGGCCCCCGACGGATCGTACCAGAAACTCATCGGCTATGTCCCGAAGGAGGCGTTTATCAAGTGGGCCCAGGCCGCGATGACGACGCCCAAGGCCCCCGAACGCCCCAGCAAGCCCCCGCCGATCGTGCCGCAGCGGGCACCATGACCGCCCGTTGGCGTCGGCCTGCCCCCGGGGCGCCGCACGGAGGAACGAATTGGAGAAACTGCTTCCCAAGACGGAGTTCGTATTCTGCGTCGACGCCGACGTTGAGGTATTTGAGCCGATGAAGGAAGGCCCCGGCGCCAGGACGCACAAGATTTCGGTGAAAAAGGGCGATTTCCTGGCGGCCTACGTCGTCAAGGAGACGCCGCAGCACTACTTCGTCAAGTTCGACGACGGCGGCCTGGCCTTCCTTCACAAGATCGCCGTGAATCGAAGGTAGAACCCCCGACGCCCCCCCCGGAGATGAGGGGTGCATGGCCGTACTTGCGGTGCGCGTATGGCGAAGGCGTGGGAAGCCTGGCTCAAGCCGGCCCGGCAGATCGCGAAGGCAAGAGCGGGATGATCGCCCGGTCCCAGCGATTGAATGCGTAGAGTCTTGCGTCGCGCCTTTTGTGCGCCTTGCGAGCGGCGCGCCTTGTGCGCGGTGCAT
>CAYOTD010000966.1:0-1811 GCA_964406685.1 uncultured Solibacteraceae bacterium
CGGTGGTGCCGGTCACCGCGCGGTGCAGCACCACGGGGGTGTGCTCCGCGCCGTCTTCGCCGATGTAGGTGCAGCCCAGTCGCGCCGGCTGGATGAAATCGACCTGGATGGTGGAAAGCTGCCACTCGCGGCCGAGCACGTCACGCGCCAGGAAGTCTGCTTTGGGGCCGTAAAACGCGGCTTCTCCTTCGGCCTCGTAGTAGTCCACGCCGGAAGCGTCCATCGCCGCGCGCAGCGCGTTTTCGGCCATGGTCCATTTTTCATCATCCTGCACGTACTTGCCCGCCGTGCCGCGCAGCGACAGGCGCACCTGGTAGTCGGTAAAGCGATAGCGCTCAAGTACTTCGCGGATCACTTCCAGATCGAGCGCAAATTCCTGCTGGATCTGGTCGGGGGTGCAGAAGGTATGGCAGTCGTCCTGGGTGAGGGCGCGCACGCGGGTGAGGCCGTTCAGTTCGCCGGTCTTCTCGTAGCGGTAGAGGGTGGCGAACTCGGCGAAGCGCAGCGGCATCTCGCGATAGGAGTGCCGGCCCATCTCGTTGTAGAGCGTCATGTGGCTGGGGCAGTTCATCGGCTTCAGGCGGAATGACACGTTCTCATCCACCATGGGCGGGACCATTGAGTCTTTGTAGTTGTCGTAATGCCCCGAGCGCCGGTAAAGGTCTTCCTTTACCAGGTGGCCGGTCCACACGTGTTGGAAACCGTGTTTGGTCTGCACATCGCGCACATAGTCTTCCATCAGGTGGCGCAGCATCTCACCCTTGGGGGTGAACAGCGGCAGGCCCGGCCCGACGTCATCCGAGAAGTAGAAGAGACCCAGTTCTTTGCCCAGCTTGCGGTGATCGCGCTTGCGCGCCTCTTCCAGCCGGTTGAGATACTCTTCCAACTCGTTGGACGAGCTCCACGCGGTGCCGTAGATGCGCTGGAGCATCGGGCGGCGCTCGTCGCCGCGCCAATACGCCCCGGCGACCGTCATCAACTTGACCGCGTCCGGGTTGATTTCGCCGGTCGATTCGACGTGCGGCCCGCGGCACAGGTCGGTGAAGGCGTCATGCGTGTAGGTGGAAAGCTCGGGGCTTTCGTTTACCGGGTTGCCGTCCTCATCCAGCCCGCCTTTTTCCAGCCCCTCGATCAACTCGAGCTTGTAGGGCTGGTCTTCGAACAGTTTGCGGCCCTCATCGGCTGAGATCGAGCGGCGCACGAAGGGGTAATTGCCCTGGATGATCTCACGCATGCGTTTCTCAATCCCTTCCAGGTCTTCCGGGGTGAGCGGGCGGGGCAGGTCGAAGTCATAATAGAAGCCCTCCTCGATGGCCGGGCCAATGGCAAACTTGGCGCCGGGGAACTTTTCGAGGACCGCCTGGGCCATGATGTGCGCGGCGGAGTGTCGAATGCGGTAGATCTGCGATTCGGCGTAACGTTCCTGTTTTCGTTGAGCCATTTTTACCTCCAAAAATCTCTTGCAAATAGCGCCCGCTCTCCGGATGGCGCAGAAGGGCGGCGCGGGTTAAAAACAAAAACTCCCGTCCCGGTACTGGGGCGAGAGGTTGATCACGCGGTTCCACCCAGATTCACGCCGCACATGGTCGTCGTGATCTCATTCAGGGCCGGTAACGGGGCCAAACCGTTTCCCATACTGAAGGTTTTTCTGAAAACCCGGTTCCGGGGATCGCTCGCGGGTGGTTTTCTCTGGCAGTGTTCCGGAGGAGACTTTCAGTCTACGATCCCCTCTCCCTGGCGGGTGGCTGCCGGGTACTCGTCCCGGTCAAAGCAGCGTATGGTGTTGTGTGGGCGGTATAGGACTCGAACCT
>CAYOTD010000967.1:0-1805 GCA_964406685.1 uncultured Solibacteraceae bacterium
CCCGCGCGGCAAGCAGTCCGTCACGGGGCCGACGATCCGCCTGGTGGAGGCGCTGGCGGCGGCGTACGGCAACATCGACGCCGGATGGCGCGTGCTCGAGCAGGACGGGCAGGATGCGCGCGTCGAGGCGTACGCGTGGGATATGGAGCGCAACCTCCGGAAGCGCCTCGAGTGGTGGATGCGCGTGGCGCGCGACGTCGGGGAGCGCGTCGTCGACGTGCACGGGGAGCGCGACCGCTACGAGGTGATCGCGAGCCAGGCGCAGCGGCGCGTGCGCGCCTGCCTGCTGAACATCCTCCCGTTTGACCTCGTCGACGAGGCCGTGGAGCGCTGCGCCGATACCGTGAAGAAGGGGGACGGCACGATGCCGCTGCGCGAGCGCATCGAGCGCATGATGCTCTCCTTCGAGGAGGTCGGCGTCAACGAGGCGATGATCGCGGCCCACTTGGGGCACCCGACGCAGGCTATCATCGCGTCGGAGTTGCCGCGGCTGCGCGAGATCTACAACGCGCTCCGGGATCACATGGCGCGTCCGGAGGATTTCTTCGACCTGGGCCTGGCCGGGCAGGCGCCCGCGCCACGTGTGGCCCCGCCCGCGCAGCCCACGGCCCAGGCGACCGAGCAGAGGCCAGAAGCTCGGAAGGCGGAGAATTCGAGGCCCGCAGGTCCGCCCGCGCAGCCAGCGGCCCCGGCGGTGGCCGACCCAAGGGCGCCGCTCGAACTCGACGCCGCGGCCGAGGCGAGCCAGGCCGCTCTGGTGCTCAAGCGCCTGCGCGCCTACAAGCTGTCGGATGACGAGATCGCGAGGCGGCTGGGTGGATCTATCAACGGCGCGCCGCTCAATGAGCTGGAGCGCGTCTACCGCGAGGAGGAGGGCCGCCGCCTGGCCAAGCGCCGGGGAAAGGCCGCGCCAGACCCGGAGACGGGCGAGATCCCGGCGTTCGCCCTGGAGTCGCCGCCGAGCGACGCGGCGGGGCCGCAGGGAGGGTACGATGACGGGCAATTCTGAGCGCGCGACCGCCGCCCCCCGTGCCACGCGCTTCTCCGCGCGGCGGCATGGAGACCTGCTGCTCCGGGTGGTGGCCGAGTTCCAGGCGCGCAGCAGCCTGCCGATGACGCGGGCGGACCACTGGGCGGCGTTCGCGGCTGCGGCCGATGGCGACGTGCGCCTGGCGGCGTGGCGGGGCGCGTCGGGGGTGCTCTGGTGGGACAGATACAAGGCGGCGGCCTTCCGCGCGTCCCCAAAGGGGCAGCGGCAGCTCGCGCTCGGGCGGCGCCTCGAGGCAGCCATGCGGCGGGCGGGCGTCACGCGGGAGGCGGCCATCACCGCGCTGGGGTGCAACTCCGGGCGGCTGTCGGAGTACCTCCTAGCGACGGCGCCGTGGAAGCCCGCGCACCTCGCGGCAGTGGCAGCGCTCTGCGGGATGACGGTCGCAGATCTAGATGTCGACGCCGAGGCGTACGAGGTCGGGCGCCGCATGTTCGACGCCGCGGCGGCGTCCGCGCCGACACTTTCGGCCCCGCTCCGATCAAAGACACCGGCCGCGCAACTTCCGCTCGTGCCGGGCCTCCTCGCGGCGGAGCGCGCCGAGCTGGAGCGCCTGCGATCCCTGATCGCGCCCATGGAGCGGCTGGCCGCGGCCGGGGCGGGCGCCTCGGCGACCATCGTGCGGGCGCTGGTGGAGCGGGCGCGGGGGGCGGATGCCCTGGAGGCGCTCGTGGCGACGGCGCTGGCGCCGCCGGACGCGTAGTTTCGAGTTGACGCCGCGCCCCGGGCGCGGTAGAGTACGAGTTGCGATGACGGC
>CAYOTD010000968.1:0-1801 GCA_964406685.1 uncultured Solibacteraceae bacterium
GCCCGCTCGGAGCATCCCGTCGCCGTCCAGGACCGCGCGCCCGGCGTCCGTCAGGGTTGCGACCCGTCGCGTGAGCACGTCGATTCCCGGCGGAAGCGCCGTGCGGATCACCTCGCCCCAGGGGCACAGGTAATAGTCCGAGACCCAGCGGGTCAGCGCGAGGAGATGCGCGTCGAGGAGGGGCTCCGTGTCGAGGATCTCGCCGAGCTCCTTGATGGCCTTGACCGGGGCGTCCTCGCGCGTGCCCACGAGATACCCGGTGACCGTGCGCCGCCCCAAGGGGGCCGCGACGCGCTTCCCGGGCGTGGCGGCGTCACGCCACGGGGCGGGGACGCGATACGTGAGCGGCGTCTCCAGCGAGGCGGGGAAGACCACGTCGACGAAGGTGACTGGCGTGCCGTTCATGGCTGGTGCGGTGGCCGCGTCAGGCCTGCTGCATATGGCGCAAGAGGAGCTTCATATCCTCCCACACCGTCTTCTTCTCGCCGGGATTTCGCAGCAAGAACGCCGGGTGGAACGTGGGCAGAAGCGGGATCCCGTGGTAATCGTGGAACCTGCCGCGCAGGCGCGAAATCGGTTCCTTGGTCCGGAGCAGCGTCTGCGCCGCGGGCCCGCCCAGTGCGCAGATGAACTGCGGTCCGATGGCGTGCAGCTGCTGCAGCAGGAACGGCTGGCAGGCCAGGATCTCGTCCGCCTCGGGCGTCCGGTTGTTGGGCGGGCGGCACTTGATGATGTTGCAGATGTACACGTCCTCCCGACGCATCCCCATGGCCTCGATGATCTTGGTGAGGAGTTGACCGGCGCGACCGACGAACGGCTCGCCCTGCGCATCCTCGTCGGCGCCGGGCGCCTCGCCCACGAAGACGAGCTGTGCGTTCGGGTTTCCCACGCCGAAGACGATCTGCGTGCGCGTCGTGTGCAGCTTGCAGCGCGTGCAGTCGCCCAGCGCGGTCCGCACCTGCTCCAGGGTGGGCCGCGGCGCCGGCGGTGCGGCCGCCGGCTGGGGCCAGCGCAGCCCGGCGCGGTCCAGGCCCAGCTCCTGCTGCCGTTCCAGGTGGGCGCGCACCTGCCCGACAATCTCGCGCAACTCCTGCTGCGGATTCCCGTCCATCGCCACCCCGTCGCACCTCCCGCCGAGGATTCCCGTCATGCAGGCTTCCGGAGCAGGGTCGTCACCCGATCCAGGATCCGATCCGCGACTTCGCGTTTCGACAGGAGCGGCAGCTCCTCGACGCCGCCCGCGGCATCCACCATCGTCACGATATTCGTGTCCACGTCGAAACCGGCGCCGGCCTCGCGCACATCGTTGGCGACGACGAGGTCCAGGTTCTTGCGCCGGAGCTTCGCCCTGGCGTTCTCCAGCAGATCGTCGGTCTCGGCGGCAAACCCCACCAGGATCCGCTGGCCCTTCCGTTGTCCCAGCTCCGCAAGGATGTCCGGCGTCGGCTCCAGCGCGATCTCGGGAACGGCGCAGTCCTTCTTGATCTTCCGGTCGGCCTTCCGTTTCGGCCGGTAGTCGGCGACGGCGGCGGCCTTGATGATCACGCCGGCCGGCTCGAGCTTTGCCAGGACGGCCCGATACATCTCGTCGGCGGTCTCCACGTGGACGAGGTCCACGCCGGCGGGCGCCGCCAGCGCGGTGGGGCCGCTCACCAGGATCACATGGGCTCCGCGGGCCGCCGCGGCTTCGGCGATCGCGTACCCCATCTTACCGGACGAGCGGTTGGACAGAAAGCGGACGGGGTCCAGCGGCTCGCGCGTCGGTCCCGCGGTGACCAGGACGACCTGCCCGACATAATCC
>CAYOTD010000969.1:0-1280 GCA_964406685.1 uncultured Solibacteraceae bacterium
CGAAAAACCTTGCGAATGGCGTGCAGATTTCAGTTGACACAATCATAGGTAGGTGAAGGTGGTGGCGCGGTTGAGCCCGTCGACCTTGCGCACCACGTTTCCGCGGGCGTCGGTTTCGATCACCTCCACCCCCGTGTCCGGGTTGGTGATGGTGGTGGTGCGCGCCGCCACGTCGTAGGCGTAGGTGCGCGTGTGGCCCGCCGCGTCGGTTTCGCTCTGCACCCGCCCGGCGGCGTCGTAGACCACCGAGGCGGCGAGGTTGCCGCGCATGTCGCGCGCGGTCTTCAGCAGATGGCCGGGATCGTAGGTGTATTGCGCCGGGGTGGCCACCGAGGGGTAGGTCACCGTTTCCAGTTCGCCCAGCGCGTTGTAGCCGTAGAGATACTGCTTGCCCAGCGGGTCGGTGATCTGCGTGATCCGCCCGGCGGCGTCGCGCAGGAAGGCGATCTTCAGATTGCCGGCGCTCGATGTGATCCCGTCGGAGGCCACCGTGAGGGTGTTGCCGTTGAGGTCTTTGAGCGAGGTCAGCTTGCCCGCGCTGTCCACCGTGTACAGCCGCCCGGCCGGGTCGGTGTAGCGCCAGCCGTTGGCGCGGTAGACGTCGTTCAGCATCCCGCAGCGCCACTGGTTGCCCACCCGCAGCAGCAGCCCGGTGCAGGAATCCCCCGTGTTCTCCAGCTTGCCGTAGAAGCCCGGCTCGGCGGTGTACCTGGGGACGTACCAGCCCAGGATGGTCGCCTCGGGAGTGAAGTAGAAGGTCTTGCGCTGGCCGTTGATGGTTACCGTGACGTGCTCGCCGGGATTCACCTGCCAGCGCAGCGCCGTGGCCGACAGCCGCCAGCCGTAGCCGAAGTCGCCCGGCAGGTGCCGCTCCAGGCTGTCGTAGCTGCGCTCGATGGCGATGGGCAGGCCGGCCAGAGGGACGGTGAAGTCGGTCACCCGCGTCATCGCCCGGCCCGGTTTGTTCTCCCCCACCACGAACAGTTGCAGCAGGCTGGTCTGCGTCTGCCCCAGCGTGTTGGTCGCCGCCAGACGGACCCAGAGGCTGCCGTTGGCCAGCGTCGTGGTGTCCAGAGTGCCGATGGTGCCGCCGCCGGTGGTGTTGGCGTTCAGCGTGCGCACCGCCGTTTCGTCCTCCGCCGGCCACCAGGTGAGGGTGCCGCCGGTGAGGGTGATCTCCGGCAGCAGGGTCAGCGGCACCAGCCCCGAGACTTCCGCCCCGTAGGCGGGCGAGGCGAACCAGCCGCCGTTCACCACCGCCGCCGCGGTGATGGTCACCG
>CAYOTD010000969.1:1290-1558 GCA_964406685.1 uncultured Solibacteraceae bacterium
CGTGTCTTCGGTGGTGTAGACGGTGTCGCCGGCCCACAGCTTCAGTACGTAGGTTCCCGCCGCGCTGAAGGCGGCCGTCGTGCGCGCGCGCTTCGGGTCGGTGAAGGTCACATCGCCCGGCCCGCTCACCTTCGACCACTGAATGTTGAGAGTGCCCCAGCCCGGCTGCCCGTCGTCGGTGGCCGTGCCCTGTAGTTGGACAAGCTCGCCGGAGGCGGCCGTCTGGTCCGGGCCCGCGTCGACCACGGGCGCCGTGTTGGGAATGGAG
>CAYOTD010000969.1:1568-1791 GCA_964406685.1 uncultured Solibacteraceae bacterium
CGGTGGAGGTCAGCATCGTCCCGCCCCAGGCCGCCTCGGCCTGCACCTGGTCCACGGCCCCGCCGATGGTTCCCTGGTAGGAGAACGTCACGTAGCCGTTGGCGTCGGTCACCCCTTCCAGCACCTGCGCGTGCCCGCCAGTGACCACCAGCCGCACGGGCAGCCCGGCCAGGGAGTGGCCGGAGTTCTCCCGCGCCAGCAGGGTGAGGGTGTGCAGGTCGTT
>CAYOTD010000970.1:0-1784 GCA_964406685.1 uncultured Solibacteraceae bacterium
GATCGAAATAGCGGCGGGTCCTTCGCCGGAAAACGGTGGTGAAGGCCTCGAAGACCGCCGAGACCAGCACCAGGCCGAGGGCGTGCGGATCGGCGGGGGCGAGGCTGTACGCTTGGGGAAGCTCGCCGTCGGGGGGCGCGTCGATGGCGGTTCGTTTCCCACCATCGTGGCCGGTGCTCTGGCCAAACTCCTTGGCGAGGTCGGTGAGCAGCGTAGCCCGGCGCAGGTCGCCGCCGGAGCGGTGGATGGCGGCGCGCACCACCTGGGGCGGGCACGTCGGGATGGGTGGGAAGCGTGAAGCGGGCACGCAGGCCGTCGAGCAGGGCGTGGGTGACCTCGTGCACGACGATGTCGTGAGAAAGGCAGGTGTAATACAAGCCGGCCGGCAGCAGGTTCCCCTTGACGGACTTCTTATCGCCGCGATAGTAGCCGAAGCGCAGCTCGCCCCGCATGTGATCGTAGAAGGCGTTGGGGCCGGAGGCAGCGTCGCAGGGGTAGACGCGCAACTGCCACTGGCCGGGCGGGCGCGGATGGAGCGTGCCGTCGAAACCCCACGCGACGGGCCGGCCGAGGGCGTTGGAGAAGGAGGCGTAGACCGTGCTGCACACCGCGTAGACCATCTGCTGGTGAAAGCGGCGGTCGAAGGGCGTCGGATCGATGCCGCCGGCGATCAGGATCTTGGGATCGTCGAGATCGAGCGGCGCCGCGTCACCATCCGGCGTCATGATCCGGAACAGGCGGCCGACGATTCCCGCGCCGGGCGCCGAGGAGAGCGGCTCGTAGGGAACCGCGACGGTGGCGATGGACCCTTCCAGGCGGGAGGCGGCGGGATCGAGGGCGAAAACCTTGAGCGGGCGGGAGAGCGGATCGCCCTCCCGCCATTCGTAGGGCGCGACCATGGCCGCGCGGGTGACTCCTTCGCCGAGGTCGAACGGCTGAGCCATGGGGGGCTACACCGTGAACGGCTTCTGGGCGAGGAAGGCCGCGTTGGCGGCGCCGGTGAGGAACAGGTTGGGCGTCTGGTCGGGCGGCATCGACCGCACGATGGACTTGTGGAACTTGCGGTAGTCGCCCTTGAACTTTCCGTGGTTCCAGACGCGCAGCAGGGTACCGGTGAACAGGCCGTTGAAGGTGCCGTCGGAGGAGAACTGGTTGTCCTGGCAGCCGGAGATCAGCAGCACGGAAGCCTTCACCCGGGCCTTGGCCTCGGCCAGGTCCTTGTTCTCGAGGATCGGATCGTAGAAGGCGCGGTTGTTCTTGTAGGTGCGCAGCGCGACTTCGGGCGGCATGACGCGGTACTTCGGCTGCTCGCGTTCGGTCGGCCTGAGCCCGGACTTGCCACCGCCCTGATAGAAGGCGAACTTGGTGACCGTGCCGCTGTGGCAACTGTCGGAGAGCACGAGGATGCGGACGCCGGCGGCGAAGCCGGCCCACTTGGTGTACAGCTCGTCGTCGACCACCTCGCCGTCGAACAGGCACCAGGTTTCGTCCTCGGCATCGGCCTCGTCGCTGTTCTTGTCGGGCAGTTGCCCGCCGTGTCCGGAGTAGGTGAGGAAGAGAACGTCGCCGGAGACGAGGTCCTTGGCGGCCTGATCGATGGCGGCCAGAACCTGGTTCCGGGTTCCCTTCTTGGTCAACAACAGAGTCGAGGAGAAACCTTTCTGTTTGGCGATGTCGGCCATGTCCTCCGCGTCCGCTTCGCAGGCGTTCAACTCGCCCGACCAGCCGCCATAGTGCTGGGGCGAACCAGAATTCAGTCCGATGTGCAACGAGATACCTTTGGC
>CAYOTD010000971.1:0-1780 GCA_964406685.1 uncultured Solibacteraceae bacterium
GAGGAGATCGAGCGCTCCATCGCCAACGCGCTGTGGTCGGACCGAAGCTTGCCATTGGCGCCTGCCTTCATCGAACGGTGCAAACAACGGTGCGAGGCCACCGCCGCCAGCCTGGACTTCACGCAAACGGCGGCGGCGGACGCCATCAACCGCCGGGTCGAGAGGCAGACAGGGCGGAGTGGCCAAAGCAGGACCAGGACCTCCAAACGCGCAATATAGCTTCTGCGCGATATTCACTCCTTGGAATGGGAGATCGAGGCTACCGGAGAATTCGAACAGTAGTGGAGCTCGCTTACGGCAGCCGGGCAGAAAGACGTGCGCGCGTGTGCGTTGCTGTTGCGGCAGTTCGGTCCCGCGCTCCGGTTTCCGTTCAGCTCGGGCGTGACGACCTCGAAGCACTCGCATATGCGCGAGCTGCGGACCCAGCACCGCGGCGAGCCGTATCGCGTCCTCTACGCCTTCGATCCGCGGCGCACGGCGATCCTGCTGCTCGGCGGCAAGAAGACCGGCGACCCGCGATGGTACGAGACGGCTGTACCGGTTGCCGACCGTCTGTACGACGAGTACATCGCCGAGCTAAAGAGGGAGGGGCTGCTTGACGGCTAAGCCGTTCAAAGAGCTAGAACGCAAGATGAGCCCGCAAGCGCGGGTGCGGTCCGAAGCAAAGGCACGAAAGATGATTGAAGAGATGCCTCTGAGCGAGATCCGTGCGGCTCGCAAACTCACGCAGGAGCATCTGGCGAGACTGCTCAAGGTGAAACAGGCATCCATCTCCAAGCTGGAGCGTCGCGCCGACATGTACATCACCACGCTGCGGGATTTTGTGCGCGCCATGGGCGGAGAGTTGGAGATCACCGCGCGTTTTCCCGAAGGCGATGTCCGCCTCAGCCAGTTCGATCTGGAAAGAACGGCATAGCGCCAGCCCACAACGGTCGGCTGACCTGATCGACGTGCCGCGTCAGTGGACCAGAACGACTCTGCCCGGCCGAGCCACGTCTTTGAGAGAACTGGCGCGCCCGGAGGGACTCGAACCCCCGGCCTACTGGTTCGAAGCCAGTCGCTCTATCCGGCTGAGCTACGGGCGCGTATCTGTATTATATTCCGCGCGCCATGGCGGAAGCGAACGCTTTGGTACAATCGAGGCTTCGGATGAGGAAGACGGAAAACGAACTGCGGCGGGACATTGTTGAGATTGGCCGTCTCATCTACCAGAAAGGCTGGGTCGCCGCCAACGACGGCAACATCTCGGTGCGGATGGACCAGGACCGGGTGTTGTGCACGCCCACCGGCGTCAGCAAGGGCCTGATGCATCCCGACGACCTGATCGTCTGCGATGGGAAGGGCAACAAGCTGTACGGAGTCAAGGAGCGCACCTCCGAGATCGCCATGCACCTGCTGATCTATGAATTGCGTCCCGAAATCCGCTCGGTGGTGCACGCCCACCCTCCGGTGGCGACCGGGTTCGCGGCCGCCGGCAAGGCGCTCGATCTGGCCTTGCTGCCGGAGGTGATCATCAGCATGGGCTGCGTTCCGTTGGCCGGATACGGCCTGCCGGGAACGCCCGAGTTGCTGGAGCCGATGAAGCCGTTGATCGGGAAATACGATGCGCTGCTGATGGCCAATCACGGAGCGGTCTGCTACGGCGAGGACCATTGGAAGGCCTTCTTCCGCATGGAGACGGTCGAGCACTATGCGCGCATCGTGCTGGTGGCGCATCTGCTTGGCGGCGCCTCGGTGCTCCCCAAGGCCGAAGTCGACAAATTGCTGGATTCGCGCTCCC
>CAYOTD010000972.1:0-1007 GCA_964406685.1 uncultured Solibacteraceae bacterium
AACACCAGGATCAGGACAGGAATGACCAAAGAATAGCCCGCAATCCGCAGAGGGCGCCGCTCGCCGCATAGCAGCATCATGGCGGCGAAAAAGAGGAAGGACGACACCAGGAATCCGCCAGAGGGAATGACGGCGAAATAGACCAAAACGAGCAGCAGGCCGTTCACCGCCCGGATGCCGCCCGGTGTCACCTTCCACTGGAACCGTCGCGGGAACGCTTTTCCCCGCAGGTCCTGGACCAGAATGCTGGCGGCGAGGACGAACAGAATTCCGGCCAGGAATCCTGGCAAGAGAGCTAACCCGGGGTCGCCCAACGCTGAGGCGGCGGGTTGCCGATAGGCAAGATATCCGTAACCTCCAGAAAAGGCGATCAGGAAGATCGCCGCCAATCGATTCGGTGTCATGGGGAGCCTGTCGGAAAGAGTCTCAGTCCGTCGACCGGTCCGCGGCCGCCAGTCGCCCCTCCTTCACCCTGAGAGAGCGGTGTTCCGGCGCAGAGTCGCCGGGCTCACCCCGGGGTTCCTCGTCGCGCGGAGTCGGCGGATCGCCTGCACCACTCCTCTCGCGCAACGAGCAGATTAGCGCGGGCGGTCCGCAGATGGGGCCGCGGCTTGCGACCGGTTGCCGATCACTTCCCGCCGGACCGATAGAGGCCGGCCTTCTTGAGGATCGCTTTGATCTGGCCGTCCGTCTTGGCCAGATAGTTGGTGAAGTCTTCGCCGTTCTTCGTGACGATGCTGAGTCCCGTCTTGTCGGCGAGGTCTTTGAGCGCCTTGGTCGTGGCCACCTTCATCATTCCGTCATATAGTTTCTGTTTGGCCTCGGCCGGCGTCCCCTTCGGAACGCTCAGGCCCCGGAAGAGTTCCAAGGCGATATCGTAGCCCAGCTCCTTCATCGTCGGCACGTCGGGGAAGGTTTCCATCCGCTTCTCCCCCGTGGTGAGGATCACCCGGACCTTGCCGGCTTTCGCCAGATCGATGACCTGCGAGGAGACGGTGCTATTCAGG
>CAYOTD010000972.1:1017-1460 GCA_964406685.1 uncultured Solibacteraceae bacterium
GACAGCAGGGCCGTCGTCTGTCGCACCATCCCCATGGGCAGGTGGTTGACGGTGATGCCGGCATACTGGGTGAGCGCCTCGGAGACGATGTGGTTGGAGCTCCCCGTCCCGCTATTCGAGAGTTTGAATTTCCCGGGGCTCGCCTTCGCATCCGCGATGAAATCCTTGATCGTTTTCCACTTGGAGTCGGCCCGCACGGCGATGATCATCGGTTGGCTCATGACCTGGCCGATGTGATCGAAGGCGGAATAGTCGAACGGCACATTCCCGATATTGGTCGAGGTCAACAAGCCGAGGGAGTTCCAGGCGAACGTGTACCCATCCGGGGCCGCGTTCTTGAGGTAAGTATACGCGACGGCGCCGCCGCCGCCCGGCTTGTTAAGGGGAACGATCGGCTTGCCGAGGACTTTGGCCAACTCCGCGCCGAAGACTCGCCCCTCGAT
>CAYOTD010000972.1:1470-1779 GCA_964406685.1 uncultured Solibacteraceae bacterium
GGGGAGCTCCCCGCTTCCATGTGAATGACCATCTCGACGGCCTTCGTGGGGTATTGTGCCGCCCCCGCCTGCACCGTCGATCCCCAGGCCGCCACTGCCGCCAACACCGTCCAGACCAGAATCCGGATCTGCATAGCCGCCGCCTCCTCCGTTAATTGGGAGGCCAGTATGCGCAGATCGAAAAGAGGTGTCAAGGGCTATGTCTCTATTGTGTTATGTCTGGGTTGTCGCGCGGGCGAATCGACAAACGCCTTGACACCCTTCAGGTTTAGCCGGTGTAGGTCTTGCCGTCGCGGCGGGTTCGCTCCC
>CAYOTD010000973.1:0-1777 GCA_964406685.1 uncultured Solibacteraceae bacterium
GCTCGGCATGTACCTTTTCGCCCGGCGCCTGGGGATGGGGCATTCGACGGCGGTCATCGGCGGGGTCGCGTTCGGCTTCCTGCCGCACTTCATCCTGCACGCAAGCGATGTCGCCTCCAACTCCGAAATGTGGATCCCGTGGGCCCTCGCCGCCGCCCTGATGTACATCGAGACCGGACGGTGCCGCTGGGCGGCCGCCCTCGCCGGAGTGCTCACGCTGTCCCTGGCGGGCGGGGCGATCCAGGTTTGGGGCGGCACCCTGCTGCTGGTGTCGGCGTTCTTCCTGTGGTTTGGTCGGTGGGAGGGTCCCTGGCGGGCCCGCGTTCGCTACCTGGCCGGCTTTCTGACGTTCATCCCGTGGATGCTGGCTGCCTCCGGCGGATTGTGGCTGCAGTACCTGGACTATTTTGGGCGGAGCGAGTCCGCGGTCTTCGACTCGCGGATCAACCTATTCCTTAGCCCGCCCGCCCACCTGCTGCACCTGCTGGTTCCCTCCTTCTTCGGCGACCCGCGGCCCGGCGGAGGCTGGGCCTGGGCGGGACCCCGCGAGGTGGTCCTGTACGCCGGCGTGGTGGCGCTCCTGCTGGCCCTGACCCATATGTTCAGCCGGGGCGGTGGGCGCGAAAAGTCGTTCTATCTCGCCGCGATCACGCTGTTCTGGCTGCTTTGTCTGCGCCAGCCCGCCTTCCTGGTCAACGCTCTCCTGAAATCGCTGCCTTTCAGCGGGATGGACCTCCCCCAGCTGTTCGGCCTGTTCAACTTCTGCCTGCTGGTCCCCGCCCTGCGGGCGCTGGACGGCTGGCGCTGGCGCGAGAAGCGGTGGCCCCTGATCGCAGCCGCCGTGACCATGGGATCGGGGGTCGCTCTGGGCGCCGTCGTCTTCTGTGATTTCTTCCAGGCGCTGGGTTTGGGGCCGTTCGAGCTGGGAAATTACGCGGTCTTCTTCCTTTTCCTCGTGGCCGCCACGATGGCGCTGAGGAATTGGGAACGCCGCAGGCGGCTGGCGTTCTGCGCCCTCCTGGCGTTGACGTTCGCAGATCTCTACCTGGTCGACCGCGCGATCGTGGATGCTGTGCCCGTGCGGACATTGCAAGCCGGCCAGGAGGATCTGGCCAGGCTGGTCCGATCGCTGCCCGGGGGGAATGGCGCCCGTTTTTACACCCCCGAGTTTCCGCCCGAATCCAACCTGCTCTACCGGATCAGCAGCATCGGGACCTGTTCCCCCCGCACTTTCGCCGGATTCGGGCGGATCGCCCCGCTCCTGGACCATCACCTGCGGCGGGGGATCGATCTGGAGGAGCCGGATCCCGGGTCCCTGTCCAGGCTCGACGCGGAAACGCTGAAGAGGCGGCGGCTGAGACGGCTCTTCGAGATCTACGGCGTGGAGCCGATCCGGCAGGCCCTGTCCGCGTCGGTCGGCGGCCCGGTGGCGAAGGTGGACGACCTCCGGCTGGCGGGACGGCTCGGAGTTCGCTACGTTCTGGCCAGCCGGATTCCCGAAACGGGGGATTGCCGCGCTCTCCGGCAGGAGGCCGGCTGGTCGGTCTGCGAACTGCCGGGGGCCTCGGACCGGCTGACCTTCCATGAACGCGTGCGTTGGGTCGGCACGGCGGACCAGGCGATTTCTCGCCTCGTCGCCGATCCCACGGGTTGTTGGGAGGAACCGATCCTGGTCGGACCGCTCCCGCGGGAACCGGAAACGGCGGGTTCCGGCACGACCGGAGAAGATCCCGACCCCTCCATCTCGCTGGAGCGACTGGACGCGCTCACGATCGAG
>CAYOTD010000974.1:0-1775 GCA_964406685.1 uncultured Solibacteraceae bacterium
GCGGCGCCTTCGCCCTCACCGAACCCATCCCTTACGTCGGTGTGGAAACCGGTCTGCTCGGAGGCAAGGTGCGCGTGGCCGAGTGGGAAGAGGGCCGCGAGCCCATCCTGCAAGTGGACAAGCGCGGCCGCTTCATCACCAACATGGGCTTTGCCAACTTCGTCACCGCTGCGGTGGATTCGGCCGACCCGCGCATCAAGGGAAGCTGCATGATCGTTCTGGAGGAAACCGACCCAGGCACCTTCGACCGCGGCACGCCCACGCGCAAGCTCGTCCATCAGCTCTCCTCCACCAGCGATCCCGTCATCAGCCTGCGCGTTCCGGCCAGCCGCATCATCGGCGGATACACGGTGAAGGACGGCGTCATCGTCCCGCGCTACAGCCACGGCGAGATCATCGAAGCGGTGTTCCGCCGCACGCGCGTCACCGTGGGCATCATGACTTCGGCCAAGCTGCTCTCCGCGGTCGAGCCGATCCTGCGCTACCAGCGCACGCGCTTCCGCGGCGGTGAGACGGTCGCCCCCGGCACGCCGCGTTATGAGCTTGGCCTTCAGCAGCGCGAAGACGTGCTCCACCGGCTGATCGACGTGTGGGCCACCGGCGAGGCCGGCGCGTCGCTCGGTTTCGCCGCCGCGCGCCTGTTCGACGATCTCGACCCCCTCGAGCGCCGCAAGGACGAGATCTTCGCCGAGCAGGGCGTCGGCGGCGGCAGCGCCCAGTTCAAGGCGTTGCGCCGGTTGCAGAAGGACGCGCTCGATTGCATCCACCAGTCCGTCGAGCCCTCCAATCCGCTGGTTCAATACACCTTGCTGGATTCCCTCGCCAACGTGCTCTGCCCGGCCTGCAAGCTGTGGAACACCGGCCACGGCGCCACCATGATGCGCGAAGCGGTAAGTCTGATGGGCGGCTACGGCATCACGGAAGACTGTCCCGGCTTCCTCGGACATAAGTGGATGGACGCGCAGCTCGAGGCCACGTACGAAGGCCCGGAGGCGGTGCAGCGGCGTCAGCTCTCCGTCACCATGACCAACGAGTTGTTCCTGGCGCAGTTCGGCCGTTGGATCTCCGGGATGCGCGACATCGCCGGCAGCAAGCCCGGCACGGGGGCCTGCACGCTCGCCTCCGCCATGCAGATGTGGCTGTGGACTCTCAACTACCTGCAACACGCCACCGACGCCGACGGCGCCAAGCTCTATCAGAGCGCCCGCCAGGGAGTGACGTTCCCGCTGGCCGATGCGCTGTGCTGGCTTCTGGCCTCCCGCTGCCAGATTCTGGACACGCTGGAACTGGAGTCGAAAGGTCCCGAAAACCCGGCCCTCGCCGAAGGCCTCCCCGGTTTGATCGAGTTCTACACCAACCTCTGCCACGTGCAGGCGGCGCGCGCCGCGGGCGAAGTCGGCCGCATCTGCGCCGAGCTGGTCTACGGCTACCAGCGGCACCCCTCGTGGGACGGTGACGCCGCGGCGTGCTATCGCGCCGACGATCTGACGGCGCTGGAAAGCATCATGCCCGGCATGGACAGCGTGGCCCGCGACGTCGTCGAGAGCAACGGCTCACACCCGGCCAAGGCGGGGCCCTGCGCGCACTTCGAAGGGATGCGGCGGTTCCTGCGCCTGCGCGCCAAGCTCGACTGCTGCCTCACCGGCGCGATGCTCGCCAAGAGCCGGGCCGCCGAATCTCTCACCAAGGTCATGATCCCGGAAGCGCTGGACTATCCCGCATGAGCGAACGCCAAACGATGGACGTGGACATCGTCTGCGTCGGCTTCGGCCCCG
>CAYOTD010000975.1:0-1770 GCA_964406685.1 uncultured Solibacteraceae bacterium
GGCAAGACCTCGCTGCTGGACGCCATCCGGCAGACCAACGTCGCCGGCCGCGAGGCCGGCGGCATCACCCAGCACATCGGCGCCTACTACGTGGAGACAAACGGCCGCAAGATCGGCTTCATCGACACCCCCGGCCACGAGGCCTTCACCCGCATGCGCGCCCGCGGCGCCAAGGTGACCGACATCGTGGTGCTGGTGGTGGCCGCCGACGACGGCGTGATGCCCCAGACCAAGGAAGCCATCGACCACGCCCGCGCCGCCAAGGTCCCCCTCGTCGTCGCCGTCAACAAGATCGACAAGCCGGACGCCCAGCCGGAACGGGTCAAGCAGCAGTTGACCGACCTGGGCCTGCTGCCCGAGGACTGGGGCGGCGACACGGTCACCGTGCCGGTCTCGGCCAAGTCCAAGACCAATCTGGACCTCCTTCTTGAAATGATCCTGCTGGTGGCCGACATGCAGGACCTGAAGGCCAACCCCACCCGGCCGGCCATCGGCTCGGTGCTGGAAGCCCAACTGGACCGCGGGCGCGGCCCGGTGGCCACGGTGCTGGTGCGCAACGGCACGCTTCGGGTGGGCGACTTCTTCATCTGCGGCGCGGTTTTCGGCAAGGTGCGCGCCATGTTCGACGATCGCGGCAACCCGCTGCGCGAGGCCGAGCCCTCCATGCCCGTCGAGGTGCTGGGTCTGGATTCGCTTCCCGAGGTCGGCGACACCTTCCAGGTGGTCACCGACACCGCCAAGGCCAAGCAGATCGTCATCTACCGCGAGCAGAAGGCGCGCGACGAGGCGATGCGCAAGTCGCCCAAGATCAGCCTGGACCAGTTGCACGAACAGCTCCGCGAAGGCGAAACCAAGGAGCTCAACATCATCCTCAAGGCGGACGTGGGCGGCACCGCCGAGGTGCTTTCCGACACGCTCCAGAAACTGTCCAACGACAAGGTCCGCATCCGCGTGCTGCACACCGGCGTGGGCGCCATCACCGAGACCGACGTGCTGCTGGCCAGCGCCTCCAACGCCATCGTGGTGGGCTTCAACGTGCGCCCTGAGCGGACCGCGCAGAGCGTGGCCGAGCAGGAAAAGGTCGACATCCGCCTGCACACCATCATCTACGAGCTGACCGACGAGATGAAGCGCGCCATGACGGGTATGCTCGAGCCCGTCTTCAAGGAGGTCTACCGCGGCCGGGCCGAAGTGCGGGAAGTCTTCCGCATCAGCAAGGTCGGCACGGTGGCCGGCTGCTTCGTGCAGGACGGGAACATCACCCGCGACTGCGAAGTGCGGTTGTTGCGCGACAACGTGGTGGTTCACACCGGGCGGGTCGAGTCCCTGCGGCGGTTTAAGAACGACGTCAGCGAGGTCAAAAACGGCTTCGAATGCGGCATTGCGCTGGCCAACTATGGAGATCTCAAGCCCGGCGACGTGATCGAGGCCTTCGTGACCGAGCGCGTAACCCAGGAGGTCCTGGCGTAAACGGGAGCGCGGCGCGGCGATGGCTTCCATCGGCGTTCTCACTCTGGAGCTCAAGATCGACCACTCGCACTCGCTGAAGGACAAGCGGCACGTGGTCAAGAGCCTGAAGGAGAAGCTGCGCAGCCGGTTCAACGTCGCCGTGGCCGAGATCGACTACCAGGACGTCTGGCAGCGCTCGGTGGTGGCCGCCGTGACCGTCTCGCCGGACCGGGCGCGCGCCGAACAGGTCCTTCAGTCGGCCGAAAACGAGGCCGCCAACCTGTTGGGACCGTACCTGGTCAGCAGCACCGTGGAATGGCT
>CAYOTD010000976.1:0-1764 GCA_964406685.1 uncultured Solibacteraceae bacterium
CCCGGCTGGCCGCGCTGCATGTTCTCGCTGTAGATGTTGGCCGCGTTCTCCAGCGTGGGGTAAAGGATCTTCATGGCGGTCAACTGCAGGGCGCGGGGCACCAGCAGGAAGCGGGGATTGATGGCCATGCGGGGGCCGGTGCCGTACAAGCCGGCGGAATTCTTGATCAACATGGGCTGGTCATAGACCGCCGCGCTGACCGTGTCCCACTCGCCGGCGGATAAGGCGGTGGTCAGGAGGTTGGCGTGCCCGCCGGCGGAAGTGGCGGCGGTGTTGTTGAACAGCGCGCCGGTGTCGGCCATGGTGGGGCCCACGCCGGCGTTGGCGGTGAAGATGGCAGCCACCAAAGAACTGATCTTGCGCAAGCCGGCGGCCGCCAGCTCGCGCGGATAGGCGGCCAGCTTGCGGCTCTCGTCGCGGTCGATCAGCTCGAGCGTGAGCGGGATGTAACCGCCGTACTTCACGAAGTCGGCCGTTTCGGGGCTGTCGCCGATCACCAGTTCGGTGTATTCCCCGCCCTCGGAAACTGTAGGCAGGCTGCCGACGGTTCCCACCAGCGTGCCGGTGATGGACTGCAGGGAATTGAAGTGCTCGGTGCGCACGACGCGAGACCACCAATCGTAGCCGGCCTTTCCCAGTTGGTCCCAGGTGTTGACCACGATCTTGTTCAAGGCGTTCTTCACCAGGCCGGTGAAGTCGGCGGTGGTGGCAAACTGGGCGCGCTGGGCGTCATAACCGCCGTGCAGGTCGTAGTCGCCGGTGAGCATGAGGTACAGCTCGCGGATGCCGGACAGTTTGGCCGCGTCCAGCTTTTCCAGCTCCTTGTCGCGGGGAGCGCCCAGCAGATCATCGGCCGCGGCCTGCAGCTTGTCGCGGGAATCGAACACGGAGTGAATGCGCGGACCTTGCACGGTGGACGCGCCGGTGAGTTCGCTGAGCATGGCGCGCGAATCTTCGACGGCAGAGGTCAGCTCATCGGCTTCGAAGAGCTTGCCGGCGAATTGTTTGCGCAGGCGCTCGGTGACCGGAGAGGGCAGCTTGGCGGCCGTGAGGGCGCTCTCGAGGAACTGGTTGCACATCTGGACGCGCAGCGCGCGGGCTTTCTCGGCTTCGCTTTCCAGCTCGGCGATCTTGCCCTGCACGTTGAGCAGCGTCTCGACGGCTTTCTTGTCGGTTTCGATGCGCTGCTGGACGCGTTCCACACCGGGCAGGGGCTCCTGTGTGGGCGCTTGGGTGGTGAGTTTTTCGGTTTCGGGGTTGGCCATATGAATTAAATCCTTTCCTGATTGTTGGAACTTTTGATAGATCTGGCGGATGAACTCCCCGCCCCGCGCGGGGTTGACCACCAGGTCGACGCTGAAAACGCGCAGGATCTCCTGCACGTCTTTGCCCTTGGCTGAGAACGAGATATCGGCGGAGAAACCGACGTCCGGGCGGCTGCTCTTTTCGAGGGTGAGCATCTGTTTGCCCATCTCAACCAGGACCGGCGCAGCCGGTCCGATCGGGCGCAGCTGCAGCTTGATGCCCTGGGAATTCTCGTCCCACTTGGGAGAATGGCACACGCCGGCGAGATCGTGCACGGAGTTGCCAAACCAGTGATGATCGATAAAGGTCTGGATGCCGTCCCACAGGGGGACGGAGCGCTGCAGGGAATCGGCGGAGAACTTCCAGCCGTTGCCGTCGCCGGCGGTGATGGCCAGGATTTCAAACTCGCCCTGGTCGTTCACCTGCGAGGCTTCGAGGTTGATGCGGTGCTGTTGGTGT
>CAYOTD010000977.1:0-1758 GCA_964406685.1 uncultured Solibacteraceae bacterium
TTCCCTGCGACCGGTTGATTGTGGAGTCCACATTCGGCCTGCCGATCTATCATTTCCTGGACCGCGAGCAGGCTCGCCGCCGCATCGTGGCTTTCGCGCGCGAGTGCCTGGCGGAGGGGACGACGCCGGTGTTTCCGGGGTATCCGCTGGGGCGCGGGCAGGAGATCGTCCACGCGCTGTGCGGGGCGGGTGTTCCGGCGGCGGTCGACGCCTCGATCGCCCGCTTCCTTCCTCTGTACGAAGAGGGCGGCTACCGCTGTCCCGGCTGGCTTCCGCGGGAGGCCGCGCCGGCGCGCGGCACGGCGCTGGTGGTGGCGCCGGGGCGCCGCGACGTGCTCGAGGAGCGCCGCGCCGGGTGGCGCACGGCCTACGTCTCGGGTTGGGCGGCGCTGGACAACGCGCGCGACCGGGCGGGGGCCGAGGAACTGATCCCCTATTCCGATCACGCCGACTTCGGCGAACTACTCGCGCTGGTGGAGGGCAGCGGCGCGCGCCGGGTGGACGTGGTGCACGGCTATGCCTGGACTTTCGCCCGGATCCTGCGTGCACGGGGCATCGACGCTCCGTGCCCGGCGGCAATCACCGAGGGCGGCCGGGAGACGAGAACCTGATGGACCGCCTGGCCGCCGTTTGCGAGCAACTGGCGCGATTCCGCTCGCGCGCAAGGAAGATCGCCATCCTGGCGGAGTACCTCCGCGGACTGGCCGCCGGGGAGAGGGAACGTGCCCTCGTCTTTCTGCGCAGCGGGCCGGTTGTGGGCCACGCCACGCTGCGCGAAGCGCTGCGGAGGGCGTGCGGGTGGGACGAAGAGACGATCCGCGAGTGCCGGCGCGCGGTGGGAAACACGGGCGAGACCGTGGCTCTGCTGATGACGGGCCTCAATGCGGGCGCCCCGCTGCCTTTAGCCGAGGCCGCCCGCCTGTTCGAGGAGTTGGCGCGCGAGCGGCGCACGGCCCGGAAGGTCGAGATCCTGGAAGCTTGTTTCCGCTGCTACGCTCCGCCGGCACTGAAGTACTTCGTCCGCGCGCTCGCGGGCAACCTGCGGATCGATCTGACGCGGGCCATGATCGAGGAAGCGGCCGGGGGAGCGCGGCCGGAGCGCGGCAGACTCTGCGCCGTGGTGACCGCGGCCAGCCTTGACGAGTTCACCTTCGCGGTGCGCGCCGGAGACGGGTTTCTGAACGTGGGAAAAGCGGAGGCGGAGTTCGCCGACGACGATATCAGCGAACTCGCGCGCCGGCTCCGCGACGCGGCCACCGAGCGTTTCGGCCGCACGCTGGTGGTGCGTCCCGAGATCGTGCTGGAGGTGGCTTTCGACGGCATCGAGAAGAGCGCGCGGCGCAAGAGCGGATACGCGCTGGTGGCGCCGCGCATTGTGAGATGGCGGCGCGACAAGCGCCCGGAGGAGGCCGACGACCTTGAACGGGTCAAGGCGCTCTATGAAGCCTCGCTGGACTAGACTGCTCGATCCGGCCCTCGCCGCCTGGTTCGAGGCCCGCTTCGCGGGCGGCTTCACGCAGATCCAGCGCCGCGCGCTGCCGCACACCCTGGCCGGGGAAAACACGCTCATCCTGGCGCCCACCGGGAGCGGGAAGACGCTGGCCGCGTTCCTGTCGCTGCTGTCCGAGTTGGGCCGCGAAGCCGGGAGCGCGGGGCTTCCCAACGCCGTGCGCGCGGTCTACGTCTCTCCGCTGCGCGCGCTGGACCGCGACATCCACCGCAACTTGCAGGGGCCTCTCGCCGCCATCAACGCGGCCC
>CAYOTD010000978.1:0-1745 GCA_964406685.1 uncultured Solibacteraceae bacterium
GTCCAGAATACCAGCTTCCGTCCGGAGTCCAGCGAGTATGACATAATCGATGTCCGATATCAGGAGGCCATTATGGGTTCAGCCTGTTGCTCTTGTTTTGCTTCGTCCTGCCGCGCCTGCCCCGCCGCGGGTCCATCCCGGCGCGGTTTCGTTGCCGCGGCGGCGGGCGCCGTCCTGGCGCCGGCACTTGGCGTAGCCAATCCGGCCGCCCGCCAGAAGCCCATCCAGCAGACTCTGAAGGTGCAGCCGGTGCTGACCTACGAGTTCTACAAGCGGCGCGAAGCCACAAGCTGGCGGCCCTGGGGCGGCATCCTGACCGAGCAGGATCTTGCCCAGGAAAAGGAACGCGTCGGGGGCGAGCTGAAGGCCCTTTCGGCGGCGTCGAGGTTCCCGCTCGAAATCCAACCGCTGGCCGTCGCCAGCACGCCCGATCAGGCCGCTGCGGTGGCTGCGGGCCATCAGGACGTCACCCTGCTCTACGGCGCCGGCGGCGGTGTGAAGACGCTGGAAGCGGCGATCACTGCCAACCGCTGGAACCTGCTCTTCCTGCGCCACCGCACCGGGCCGGCCTATCTCTGGTACGAAATCGCCGACCCGCGTCTGCTGCGCAAGACCGTGGACGAGCGCACTCAGCCGGGCCTGGGCGTGGAGGACGTCGTGGTCGACAGCCAGGCGGACGTCGCCGTGCGCCTCCGTGGGCTCTACGGGCTAAAGAACGCGCTCGGCAAGCGCATCGTCGCCGTGGGCGGCCCCAGCGGCTGGGGCGCCGGCGGGCGAAAGGCGCCCGACATCGCGCGCAATCTCTGGAAGCAGGAGTTGGTCACCGTGCCATATCCGGACCTGGGCGAACGGATCAAGCGCGCCCGTGCCAACCAGGCACTTGTGAACCGTTGCGCCGCCGAGGCCGACCGTTACCTCAAACAGAAGGGCGTGACGCTGGAAACCCAACGCGAGTTCGTCACCAAGGCCTTCGTCCTCACCGAGGTTTTTCGCGACCTGCTCGACGAGTACGCCACCGACGCCATCACCATCAACAACTGCATGGGGACCATCATGGGTGTTTCGGAAACCACCGCCTGCCTGCCGTTGAGCCTGTTGAACGACGACGGCTACATGGCCTTCTGCGAATCCGATTTCGTGGTCATCCCCTCGGGCATCCTGCTGCACTACATCTCTGGCAAGCCGGTCTTTCTAAACGACCCCACTCACCCGCACGACGGCGTGGTCACCATGGCGCACTGCACCGCGCCGCGCAAGAACGACGGTGAGCGCATGGACCCGGCGCGCATCCTCACACACTACGAGTCGGACTACGGCGCCGCGCCCAAAGTCGAGTTCCGCAAGGGCATGGCAATGACCGTGATCGACCCGGATTTCGCCAGCAAGCGCTGGCTCGGTTTCGACGCCGAAGTGGCCGGCAATCCGTTCCTCAATATCTGCCGTTCGCAGGTGGACGTGGCCTTCAAAGGCTCCACTGAGAAACTGGTCGAGGAGATGCGCGGCTTCCACTGGATGGCCTGCTATGGCAGCTACCTGAAGGAAACCGGATACGCGCTCAAGAAGCTTGGTGTCGGCTGGCTTGTGGTATAGTGGCGAATGACCCGCCCATTGCCGCGGAGAGGTGGCTGAGCGGTCGAAAGCAGCGGTTTGCTAAACCGTCGTACGGGCCTAAACCTGTACCGGGGGTTCGAATCCCCCCCTCTCCGCCAGAGTAACCCTCTGCGGCCCCATTCAGCGGATTGACA
>CAYOTD010000979.1:0-1742 GCA_964406685.1 uncultured Solibacteraceae bacterium
CAGACTTAGGCAAATGTACGGTGTGGGATGTCCGGCGGATTCGGAGCCGGTACGCCCGTGGCGGAAATTCGGTGCGCGGCCACACCGGCTCGCGGGCTCCGGCGCGCCCGTGCGAGGCTTACCCGGTAATCCACACGATCAGCATCAGGTCGATCATCACCGCGATGAGCAGGGCGAAGAGGAGCTGAAAGCCGGACGAGAACGCCTCGGGGCGGTCCGCGGGCTCGAACGGTGGCAGCGGAAAGTCCGCCCGCGCGTCGAACTCGACCGGGTCGAGCTGCTTCGCGCGGTATTGGGCCTCGGCGATGAGAAGATTCGCGTCGAACGGCGCGATCCCGATCTCTTCGGCATAGCGCAGCAGTGCCCGGCGACGGCTGTATCGCAGTACGCCCCCCTCCAGCTCGTGCACTACCATCTGGCGGAAGATCCGCCGGCGCTCGGCCTGCGTGAATTGCCGGTGATGACTCGCCGCTTCTTTCGCATGGGCCGCGTCAAACGCGCCGACCGGCCGCGTTCTTTCCCGCTCGTACATGACCGGATGCTCCTCCTCGCACCATATTCTAGCGTCCGCGACAGGAAAACAGGAACGCGAAAACCGAAAAGCAAAGAAAACGCCGGGCCGCCAGCCGACGTTCCTGCCGGATCACCGCCCGGTGGCCGCATCCGCGTCCGGAAATACCGGGCCCGATCGCCCGCGGCGGCCGCGTCAGACAGGTCGAACCACGGCCCGCGGTTACCGGACTCCCAAAGGTCTCCGGGCGCCGCTCAGAACTCCATCCGGCGAAACCGCCCGATGCCCGCGGCCATCGCCAGGGCCGCCGTCGCCAGGTTGAACACCACGACCAGCGACAGCATCGCGGCGACGACGTTCCAGTTCAACTGCCCCGGCGCCGCGCGTGCGTAGAACCCGGCCGCCGCCACCCCCGCCAGCGTGAGCACGACCAGGATCACCGAAACGATGAGGTTGATCGTCCCGCCGAAACCGCTGGCGATTCGTGCGGCGTTTCGCTGGGTGAAGATCGGCCAGCATGCCCCGAGGCCCACGGCCGTCCCGCAAAGCCCCACGCACACGGCAGCGACGATGACGAGCTGCGCGATCATCAGGTCCGCCCCGAGATCCAGCGAACGGACCGACAGGGCCATCACCAGCAGCCCCGCCGCCAGCGTGATCGTGAACGCATACGCGAACTTCGCCCAGACGATGCGGTCGCGCCGCAGAGGCAGCAGGCCGAGCAGCCAGAACTGCTGGCCCTCCAGCGAGACCAGCGGAAACACAAAGCGGCTGGTGAACGTCGCGAGGATCAGGCTCACCGCCGTAAGGTTCAGGAAGCTGATCAGCAGCACCCAGTCGCCGGAGCCGACCCCGCCGCCCAGCCGTCCCACGTTGCTCACATACAGGGCCAGCAGGCCGAGCAGAATGACCATCTGCGACCATTGCACCGGATCGCGCACGAAACAGCGGACATCCTTGCATGCGAGCAACCGCAGCGGCTTCGGCAGAAAGGCGAAGGGAACGCCGGCCAGCCGCGACACGATCGCTCCGCCGCTCGCGCCCAGCAGCGGTCCTCCGGATGCCGCCTGGGCCTTGGCAAAGGCAGGCGCCAGACGGCTGGATACCAACCCCACGGCCACCCAGCTCAGAAACAGGGCGTTCGCCCCCGTCACGAACAGGTAGAATCCCGCGTCGGCATACCGGCCCTCGGCCGCCGCCGCAATGCCCTCGGCCACCCACTGATTCGGCA
>CAYOTD010000980.1:0-1521 GCA_964406685.1 uncultured Solibacteraceae bacterium
CGAGCGTGGTGAGGACGACTCCACCGGCCGGGTCGTCCCCGGACTCCCGGTCGATGCGAGCGAAAAGCTCTTCCACCGTTCCCCGTTCCGGCGTTGTCGGTCGCTCCATGCGACCAATTATCTCATGGGGAGGGAGAAGTATCGCGCAGGGACAGGACGGCGGCCGGACGCGCCCAGGCAGCCCCGCCGCCACGGGGGAAACGAACCAAAAGCTTTTCGGAAGGCCCCACGCGCACGCTGCGGGAGCGCTGGCGGATGAACTCGCGCTCCGAGCGTTTCTCTTCGATGGTGACGCTCAGCGTCATCTCCTTGCGCTCCCGGACCAGGGTCACCGGGAACGTGCTGCTCTTCCGGGACCGGATGGCGGTGGTGATCTCGCGGGGCGAATCCACCTTGGTCGAGTCCACCTTTGTGATGACGTCGCCCGCCTTGATGCCCGCCTTCTCGGCCGCCGACGCCTTCGACACCGAACGGACCAGCACGCCCTCCTTGACGCCGAAGAACTCGGCCAGTTGGCTCTCGACCGGCTCGGCCAGGATCCCCAGCGCCCCGCTCTTCCACGACATCGTCGGGCTGGGGACGTCGGGCACCACCACCTCGACGTCCGGAACATGGAAGCGCGGCATGACGACCGTGCCGCGGTAGGCTTTCCCCTTGCGGCTTCCGACGGTGGCGGTGATGGTCTGCTCGGCGCCGCCGCGGAGGATGGAAAGCCTCACCTGGCGGCCGGTGGGGGTTTCGCGCACCAGGCGGACGAACTGCTCCGTGCCCTCCACGCGCTGTCCGTTGAACTCCAGCACCACGTCTCCCTTCTGAAGGCCGGCCTTGGAGGCGGGGCTGTCCTCGGCGACGCGGGTGATTTCCACGCCGCGCTCTTCCTTGAGCTTCAGCGCCCGGGCGCGCTCGCCGTCGATTTCAACCACGTCCACTCCCAGGAAACTGCCGCCGCTACCGACGAAGACGTGCACCGCGCGCTCGGCCTCCTCGGCGTACGCCATGGGAGGCAGGGCGGGGAAAGGCGGATCGGGAGCCGGCTGCGCACCCAGCGCCGCGGCGGAAAGAGCCGCGGCGAAAACGCTTGCGAGAATCGATTGGGAAATCATATTGCGGAATCCTCGAACTGCATCTGCCGGGTTAGACGGATTCCTTACTAAAACGTCTCCACCGAGGCGCGCATCTCGCGCAGCGCGCGCGCCGACTGCTCGCGGATGTAGTCGTTGTTCTCCTTGCGGAGAAGCTCCTGCAACACGCCCACGATGTCCTGCTGCTTGCCTTCCACCAGGAGGTTGACCGCCAGGGCGCGAACACTGGCGTTGTCGTCGGTCAACAGGGTGTGCGCCACCGCCTGGCGCGTCTCGGCGTCGGGGGCGAACGATTTCAACCCTTCCAGCGCTTTCAGCCGCACCCCCGAATCCGGATCGTGGCGCAACGCCGCCAGCAGCGCGCCGCGGACTTCCGCCGAGGCCGACTGCGACTTCAGCATGTCGATCGATTCCACCCGCAGCCCCGGGTCCTCGCGGT
>CAYOTD010000980.1:1531-1741 GCA_964406685.1 uncultured Solibacteraceae bacterium
GCCTGGATCAGCAGACTGCGGATCGGGGCTTCGTCCAGCCGGCCGGTCAGCACCCGCTGGCGCGTCTCTTCCAGCACGATCTGGACCTTGCCGCTGGATGCCGGCTCGATGTAGCGCACGCGCGAGGCCACCGGCTCCGACACCGAGGCCAGGCGCGCGCCGCCCACCCCGCCTGCCAGGGCGGCCACCTTGATGGTCTGATACGCCAGC
>CAYOTD010000981.1:0-1739 GCA_964406685.1 uncultured Solibacteraceae bacterium
CCTCCACCGCCGTCGAGAGCCTCTCCGTCGAGACACTGGCCGTGGCGACATCCCCATTCTGGAGCTTTGCCGGGGGCAATCCGTCGGGCAACGGGACTTCCCCACTATGCCACGACGAGCGCGATCAGCTCGTCGCCGAATACGCCAGCATCCCTATCAAGGACTCCTCCTACTACAAGCACGGGTACACAGAAGCTCAATATCCGCGCTTCACTCCGAACTGCCTCATGCTAACCCGCTCGGCCCACTCCTCCTCGTTCACATTCGAACAAATCAAGCAGCGCGGCACACTCGGCTGGGCCCTGATCCAGCGACCGCTGGTTGTACCAGCCAGCAGCGGCTATGGTCTGGACAAGTGGCTTCAGGAATACCAACAAGCCCGAACCATCACCAGCGGGTACAGAAGTCCTAGCAGGAATCAGGCAGCCGGCGGAGCGGCGAACAGCCGTCACCTGTTGGGTGACGCGATCGATTTCCGGAATGTGAGCCTTTCGGAGACTGAACTGATTGCTATGAACAACGCGGCAGCAAGGGCGGGAGCCAACTTCATCGAAGAGCCAGGCAAAGCGTATTGCGGAAGAACACTGAAATGCGCCCATGCTGACTGGCGCTTCTACGATAGGAACAAGTATGCGAATCCCGGCAGGTGAAATGGCCAACCGTTGGCCGCGAGGAGAGCCACGGCTCAGTTTTGATTCCATCGAGATAGGTGGAGCGTTGAAGTTCGCAGCCGGTTCTGCCTTGTCAGCGCGCTCATCTCTGTGGTCACGCGGCGAGGCGAGAGTTCAAGAGATGGAATACTGATTTGGAGGCAACCACCATGCGAGTTGCAGTGCTGATTCCCGCGTTTCTCGTTATAGCGGCCATCTGTGATGCCGCCCAGCAGGCGAAAGTCGCTCGCCCCAGCGTTTCGCAAGTGCGGGAGCGAATGACCAGTTCGAAGTGGAGGGATCGAGCGGCGGCGTTTGAGGATGCGCTGAGACTTCTGCGATCCGGAACACAGAGCGCCGACGAAACCGACAGGCTACGGCATAGCCTGATTGAGTTACTCGCCAAGGAAGAAGATCTGAACAGGGCTCGGGCCAAGACGATGGTCCTGCCAAGAACCATGACAAAGGAAGAGGCGGCAGAGGCCGAGGAGAAATACGAGTACTTCACCTCGCTTATCACTTCCGTGTCCCTTCTCGATGATGAACGTGCCATTCCGGCGCTGTTGGCGGTTGCCACGACGGGTGGAGTGGCCTGTGAGGGCGTGGCGCGGTTTGGGACAAAGGCTCTCGATGCCGTCTTGGAACAGGCAAGAGGTCCGGACTCGCGTCTTGCTGCCGGCGCGCTGTTTGTGGTCATCAAGATGCTTGGTCTTCGCACCGTGACGGATCCGGTCTCGCTCCTGCGAATCAAGGAGGCCCTCCGGACAGCCATTGCCTCGTCCGATCCGAACCCGCGACAGGTGGCAGTCTGGGCAATCGAGTACCTGGAAGACAGGGAGGAATTCGTACCGGCGTTGAAAGAGATAGCGGCACACGATCCTGCCAAACTCTCCGGCCAACCGCTATGGGATGGCACCATCGGCGACCACTACTTCGTCAGGAGCACTGCCGGCTTGGTGCTGCAAAGGATCCTGAATCGTGAGCCGCTGCCAACCACGCCCCCAATCAAGCGTTGAGGAACCACACACCAGTCTGGAGGCAACCACCATGCGAGTCGCTGTGCTGATTCCAGCGGTTCTCGTTGCGGCG
>CAYOTD010000982.1:0-1738 GCA_964406685.1 uncultured Solibacteraceae bacterium
GCTTATGGAGATCAACCCGCGTCTGCCGGAGAGTTTTCGCATGGGCACGTCCGTGGGGATCGACTTTCCGAAGATGATGTACGACCTGGCACACGGCCGGCCCGTGGAGCCGGTCCTCGACTATCCGAAGAATCGCTTCCTTCGGTTCTTTCTGGGCGACGTGCTGTGGTTTCTGCGGGTCGATCGCGCGCGGCGATTCAACACCTGGCCGAGCTGGTTCCGGTTCTTCGACGCACACACCGTGGATCAGATCATCCGTCTGAGCGACCCGGGACCGATCCTGGGATACGCACTGGAGAACCTGACGGCGCTGTTGAATCCGGCCTCCCGCCGGGAGCGACTCCGCATGGATTCCGGCCTGCGCGGCGACGGAGCCCGCCGGCCCTCCGGCGAACGACGGTGCCAGGAGTAACACCGATGCCACAACCGTACTGGACAAATCGGCTGTGCGGTCCCGAGGATATCGCGGCGGCGGTCGCCCTGGTTCGCCTCGTTCACGGGGAGGAGTACCCGGAGATCAACCGGACCTTCTACGACTGGCGATACCTGAGCGAAACGGAGTTTCACGGCGACATCCTGATGGCCGACTTCGAGGGCCGGCCGATCGGCATTCAGCCGGTATCCATACTGGATTTTCAATGGGGCCAGACGCGGCTCCGGGGCGCGGTCTACACCGGCGTGCTCACGCACCCCGACCACCGGCGGCGCGGAATCTTCCAGTCGCTTGTGAGCGCGGCCAACGAACATGCCAAACGGCGCGGCTGCCAGTTCAGCTTCACCCTTCCGAACGAACGATCGCTGCCCGGTTTTCTGAAGACCGGCGAATGGCATGAGCCCGGGCTGATTCCGCTGTATGTCAAGATCATCGACGGGAGGGCGATGCTCCGCCCGAGAGTCGGGCGTACCGCTGCGCACCTGGTCGGCTGGCTCCCCCAGCCGCTCTTCACGCGCCGATGCACCCACCCGACAGGCCGTCCGCTCGCCATCGAGCCCGCGCGCGCCATGCCGCCGGAGATCGACGGGATCTTCGACGAATTCGCGCGCGATTGCGGCGGCCTCATGGTCCGGCGCACCGCGAATTACTGGAACTGGCGCTACGCCGCCAAGCCGAATGCGGCCTACCACATGCTCCTCGCACGCCAAGGCGGCTGTATCGTCGGGGCCGTGGCCACCTCCGTCGAGAAGCGAATGGGGATCGAGATCGGCATGGTGGTCGACGTCGTCGCGCGGGGCGGCGTGCCGGTGGTCTGCCGGCTCCTTCGCGCCGCCGAAGAGGATCTTGCCTCGCGCGGCCTCGGGCTGGCTGCCTGCGAGGCGACCAGCCCGATGCTGCAGGCCGCGCTCCGCGCGGAGGGCTACGCGTGCCCCAGGCCGACGTGGCTTCCGAAGAAGTTTCACTTCGTCTATCGCCCCACCGGCGTACCGGGGCTTCCGCGACGGCCCGCCCGCGTATCCGACTGGCACCTTACACTGGGCGACTCCGACACCGTATGACCCACGCGCTGACCATCGACGTTGAGGACTATCACAACATCCTGGCCCGGGACTGGCTCGGCCGCGACGGCCCTCCCACCGACGCCGTCGTTCGCAACACGCACTGGTTCCTCGAGACCTTCGCCAGCCGGAACGTACGGGCCACGTTCTTCCTCCTGGGCGAGGTGGTTCAGGCGTTTCCTCAGTTGCTCCGTGATATCGCCGGCGCCGGGCACGAAGTCGGCGTCCACGGCGAGCCGGGCGT
>CAYOTD010000983.1:0-1738 GCA_964406685.1 uncultured Solibacteraceae bacterium
CCGTGCGCGCGCTCGAGTATCCGGCGGACCGGCATGAAGTGATCCTCGTGGACAATGGCTCGCGCGACACGACGGCGCAAATCGCGCGCGATCTGGGATTTCCGCCGCTGGCGTGTGAAAAACGCGGCGCGTCGGCGGCGCGCAATCGGGGCGCGCGCCAGGCGAAGGGCGAAATCCTCGCCTTTACCGATAGCGACGCGGTGGTCGCGCCCGATTGGCTCGCGCGCCTTGTGGAGCCTTTCGACTCGGCGGAGATCGCGGGCGCCGGGGGGCTGATTCTCCCCTGGCGGGTAAAGACAGGCGCCGAGGCCCACGCGACGTTTATGCGCGTGCTGGATCAGGAGCGGTTTCTGGCGGGCCGGCCTCCCTACATGCCGCCATTCATCGCGACGGTGAACGCCGCATATCGCGCGCGCGTGTTTCATGAAGTTGGGGGATTTGATGAAGCGCTCTCGATCTGCGAGGACGCGGACCTGGCCTGGCGCGCGCAATGGGCGGGCGGGCGGCTGGCGTTCGCGCGCGAGGCGCGCGTCTGGCATCACCATCGCCCGGACCGGAAGTCCTATTTCCGCCAGATTTTCGCTTATGGATGTGGAACCGTCCGGCTTTTCGCCAAGCATCGCGAGCGCCTTGGGCGGAGGACCTGGATAGATTTGCGGCATTTGTGGGCGATCGCGGAAGCGGCGGCGAAACTGCCATTCAGCCTGGTTTTCGGCAAGAATTCCTGGGAGCGGGTGGCGCCCTGTTACGATCTGGCGGCGCATGTGTGCTATCTGGCGGGGCGTGTCAGCGAGGCGGTTCGCCGGCGTGTGCTTGTCCTCTGATTCGCCGGGGTTTTCGTTTGACAGAGCGCGAATCTTTGTCGCTATTGTCCTTGTTTGGGACCGGAGTGGATGGGTCCACGCCAGTTCCAGTATAAATCCATCGTTTCCACCTGGCTGGACGATGTATTTTCCCGCAAGCGAGGGTTCCTGCGTTGCAAGCTTTCGTTCCTTCCCGCCTGTTTCTGACCAAAGGCCTGGGTGTGGCCAATGAGCAACTGACCAGTTTCGAGATGGCGCTTCGTGACGCCGGCATCAGCCAGTTCAACCTGGTCAATGTATCGAGCATTTTCCCCCCCCGGTGCAAATTAATCTCCCGCGAAGCCGGGCTGAAAGACCTGCGGGCGGGGCAGATCGTATTCTGTGTTCTCAGCCGCAATTCAACGAACGAACCGTATCGCCAGATCGCCGCCTCGACCGGCATCGCGATTCCCAACGACCGCGATCAATACGGCTACATCAGCGAGCATCATTCCTTCGGCGAGAATGAGAAGAAGGCCAGCGACCACGCGGAAGACCTGGCCGCGACCATGCTCGCCACCATTCTCGGCGTGGATTTCGACCCCGATAAATCCTACGATGAACGCAAGGAAATCTGGCGGATCAGCGGCCAGATTTACCGCTCGACGAGCATTACGGAAACGGCCCGGGGCAATACGCGCGGCAAATGGACCACCGTGGTCGCGGCCGCCGTATTCCTTCCCTGACCCCCCGCCAGCCGATCCGTCGCTCGATAAGGCGATTCCGTCATGGTTGATTATGATGACATCCGCGCGGGGCGGCGGCGCGACCTCTGGCGGCGGCGTCAGGAAAAGAAAAAAGAGGCGCTTGCGCAGACTCCGCGTGAGCGGATGGAAGAGCTCGTCCGCCAGGCGGATCAGGAAGACGGGCAGGCGGCGGCGCCCCGCGCATCCGGG
>CAYOTD010000984.1:0-1737 GCA_964406685.1 uncultured Solibacteraceae bacterium
ACTGTCCGCCGCCGGCGGGCAGGCGGTCACGGCCCAAATGCTGGAGGCCGACTTGGCCGCGGGCGCCCCGCGGAATGCGGACGGCACGCTGAACCTGGTGCACTACGCCGCCTGGCTGGTGAAGGAGTTGTCGGCCCGTGGCGATTGATCCGCGCCAATTGCGACCTGCACAGCTGGTCCAGCTGCTGAACTCGACGCCCCTGGGCGTCGTGATCGGCGAGCGGCAGCTCTACCGGCACCGCGAGCGCGCCGGCCTGCGCATCGGCGACGGCCGGACCATCGATCTGCTGCGGTACGCGGCGTGGTTGATCCAGGAGCAGCACCGGCCCCGGCCGGAGCCGGACGGACTGACGGGCTACGAAGCCCACAAAGAGCGCGCAGCGCAGCGGAATCGGGAGCTCGCGCTGCTGGGCCGCGACATCGGCGAGCTGCCGGCGGTCATGAATCCCGAGCGCAAGGCGCGCGCCGCCCGGGAGTTCCGCTTCTTCTGCGAGCAGTATTTCCCGGCCACGTTCCACCTGCCGTGGTCGCCGGATCATCTGAAGGTCATCTCCAAGATCGAACTGGCGGTGCTCGAGGGCGGGCTCTTCGCGATGGCGATGCCACGCGGCAGCGGCAAGACTTCCATTTGCGAAACGGCGTGCATCTGGGCGCTCGTGTACGGGCATCGCGAATTCGTCGCGCTGATCGGCTCGGACGAGGAACACGCCGGCAACATGCTCGACAGCATCAAGGTCGAGCTCGAATCCAGTGACCTGCTCCAGGAGGACTTCCCCGAAGTCGTGTTCCCGATCCGCGCGCTGGAGGGCATCCACCAGCGCGCTGCCGGGCAGCTCTATCGCGGCAAGCAGACGCACATCGGCTGGACCGCGCGGGAGATTGTGCTGCCGACCATGCCCGGTTCGCCGGCGTCCGGCGCGATCATTCGCGTGGCCGGCATCACCGGCCGTATCCGCGGGATGAAACACAAGCGCGTGGACGGCTCGTCGGTGCGGCCTTCCCTCGTGCTCATCGATGATCCCCAGACCGACGAATCCGCCCGCAGTCCCAGCCAGTGTGCGACGCGCGAGCGCATCCTCGCCGGCGCCATCCTTGGCCTCGCCGGCCCCGGACGGAAGATCGCCGGGCTCATGACGCTCACCGTGGTACGGCCCGACGATTTGGCCGATCGCATTCTCGATCGCGAGAAGCACCCCCAGTGGCAGGGCGAACGGACAAAGATGGTCTACGCCTGGCCGACGAACGAAGCGCTGTGGGCGCGGTACGCCGAGCTGTGGCGCTCCGGCCTGCAGGCGGAGCGGGGGATCACGGACGCGACCGAGTTCTACCGCGCGCACCGGGCGATGATGGATGAGGGGGCGGTCGTCGCCTGGCCCGAGCGGCACAACCCGGACGAACTGTCCGCGCTGCAGCACGCGGCGAACCTCAAACTCGATCGCGGGGAAGCCGCTTTCTGGGCGGAGTACCAGAACGAACCCCTGCCAGAGGACCAGGCCGACGACGAACTGCTCACAGCCGACCAGATCCTGACGAAGCTCAGCGGGCACCGCCGTGGTGAGGTACCGCTCGGCGCCACCCACCTGACGATGTTCATCGACGTGCAGGCGAAGGCGCTGTTCTGGCTCGTGGTCGCTTGGGAGAGCGATTTCAGCGGCTACGTGCTGGATTACGGCACCGAGCCTGATCAGAAGGCCGAGTACTTCACGCTGCGTGACATTCGGCGCACGCTGGGAGCCG
>CAYOTD010000985.1:0-1734 GCA_964406685.1 uncultured Solibacteraceae bacterium
GCGGGCGTCGCGCAGATACTCCTGCAAAACGGAATCGCGCTGCGCCATCAGCATGGCGAATTCGAGTTGCCCCATCTCCTTCAGGAATTCCTCGCGCGAAGGTTCGATCTTCGCAACCGCCTGGCACACATACACGGTGCGCGGCGTGTCGCCCACTTTCGCGCCACAGGTAATAAACGCGCCGCCCTGGGGCGTGCGGGCCACCCAGGCCGCCAGGTCCTGCATCATGCTGAACGGGAATTGCGGCTCGCTGATGGAGAACGCTTCCTCGCTGCGCCCCCGCTTGAGGTTCATCTCGATCGCCAGGCTGGTCAGGCTGTCGCCGGCGTTCACACGCCGGGCGAGTTCCTGCGCCTGCGAGACGATTTGACGGAGGGCCTTGCGCGCCTGAATTTCTTTTTTCAGGCGCTCCGTGACTTCTTCCACGGGCGGAATGTGGCGCGGGAGGAATTTCTGCATCTCCACCACCGCATAGCCGCGGCCCGTGTCCATCACATAGGTCGGCTCGCCGCCCGCTTGCAGTTCGCGCATATCCACCCGGTAATCGCGCACGGAGCCAACGCCCGGAATCAGGTCCGCGCTGGTGAGCACGGGGCTGGTGGTTTTCACGTCCGCGCCGATCGCGCGCGCTAGGCCTTCGAGTGTCGTGGCCGCGCGGCGCGCCTCTTCCATCGAGCGGCGCGCGTTTTCCATTTCTTCCTCGATCCGCTCGGAACGGATGCGGTTCTTGATTTCCTCGCGCACGGACTCGAAGGGAACATAAGAGGCGTCGCGACGATCCTCGACGGCGAAGACGACCCAGCCGCGTTTGGTGAGCAGGGGTTTCTGGACTTCGCCCAGCGGCGCCCTGAAAACGGCATCGATGAATTCCGGCCCCCAGAGAACCTCCTGCGACCGCGTGACGGAAGGATTGAGGCCGCCCAGTTTCACCTCTGGCACGGGGCCTTCGATCATGTCTTCTTCGTTCGCCATCACATTGGCGGGGTCTTCGGAATACTGATTGGCCAGTTCCGCGAGCGAAACGCCCGCGGAAGTTGCCTGGTCATAAATCGCAACAATCCGCTCATAGACCGCGGCGCTCGCTTCGCCTTCCTTGTCCTCGGCGGGCGTCTGGAGCAGGACCTGGCGCACGGTCGCCATTTCGGGCCGTTTGTAGCGGTCTTCGCGCTCCTTGTCATAGTAAGCCTTCACATCTTTATCGGCGATCTTCATGCGGTTCATCACATCGGCGCGCAGAACCGCCACATACCGGTAAACGGCCTGATCGGCGATTTCGAGCGACTCGCGCCGCGCCTTGTATTCTTCCGCGATTTCCTCCGCGCTCACGGGCATTTCATCCGACAGGTCCGCGACCTCGAACTGCGCATAGTCGAGCGAGACTTTCGTGTTGCGCCACTGATACTGCCGCCACAACTGCGGCAGCGTCACATACGAAGCGGACTGGATCAGTTGCTCGGCCTTCGAGAGGCGCATTTCATCCACGCGGTTCGCGATCCAGGTGCGGAAGTCCTGGCCTGAACTCTGCACGCCCGCAACGATCTCCTGCGTCTGGCGGCCGGGGAACATCTGCGAGAGATAGGAAGTCAATTCCGCGCGCGTGACCACCAGGTCATTCTGGTTGGCCACCTGGCGGAGGGCGGCGACATTCACAGCCTCTTGCGCCACTTCCATATTCGTCAGATTCTCGCGAATCTGGTTGTAGTCCACATTGCGGCCCAGTTGCATCGCCATATC
>CAYOTD010000986.1:0-1726 GCA_964406685.1 uncultured Solibacteraceae bacterium
AAGAGTGCCCCGGTCTCCGCCCTGGAAAAGGAGATCGCCGAGGCGGTGGTGCTGGCGCTGTCTTCGGAGTAGTGGGATCAGGTGCCAGCGGGCGAACCGGGATACCCAAGCGCGTTTGCACGCTTCAAGCCGGGGGAGTCGAAGGCTAGAGACATGAGAGCAAGGACGGTAGTATCACGGAGGTTCTCGTTGGGATGGTCTGTCGTGTTGGCGCTCGCGCTCCTTCGCGGACACATGCCGGCGACGTGCGCTCAAGAGGTGTCCGTTCCACCGCACCGCCAAACGGCCCGCCCGCAGCCGCCGGTATGGCGGGGAGAACGAGTTGCGGGCGCAGCCGGGAAATCCTACGTGTTCTGGGACGCGGAGACGATGGAATACGTTGTCTGTTTTCCCGAACGTCTGAAGACGGGACAACCTGACAACGGGAGGATGGTCCTTTTCCGCTTCGAACCTCAGTTCCTGGTTGAGCCGCTCATCACTGTAGTCTTGTCAAGAACGGCGGATAAGAGGATCGTGTACGAATACGCGATCGCCAACGCCGCGAGCGCGAAGCGTTCCGTGGCGTGGTTCTCCCTGGTCGCCGAGCACGACGATTCATCGCTGACTACAGAGCACCCCGCCTGGGTCACCTATGGGGTTGGCACCCCGGGTCCGGCCCATCCTGTCGCGCCGCAGGCCGCGCTCTTCGAGGGACCGGAACTGCGCAGCCCGGCAAACATGGGGAAGTACGTCTCGTGGTCCGCCAGCGACAGGGCGCCCCGGATACAGCCCGGTGCATCCGTGGGCGGATTTCGCCTCCAGTCCGAGTGGCTGCCTGGATTAACAACCGCATACACTCACACGAATCAGGTCTTGCGAATCCCCTTCGAGTTACCTCCCGAGGTTCACGACCAGATTGTTCCATTGCTGGCGCCCGAGCACAACTACCGTGCGACCGCGACGATCGGCCCCAGGTTCCGTCCCGTGAACGGCGCGCCGAGGGACACCGAGCGGATCGCCGCGGACTATGAACGGGGAATAACCAGACTGGTCCGCGACCGGCGCCTCTCCGGCGACTCTCCGTTCGTAGTGGAACTGAGATCGGTCCTGGCGGCAGCAGGCAAGCCGGGCGGGCGCGATAGGATACACTTCCGCTCCACGCCCCGAACAACCCTCGAGCGCGAGATCGCGGCCGCTGTCGCCATGGCCTTGGACCTTGCTCCCCGATGATATCCGGCAGTCTCTACATGTACACCGGAGCTTCGATGCCGAGGATGCCCAGGGTGCGCTCGAGCTGGGTGCGGAAGTAGTTAGTCATCCAGAGCAGGAAGGCACGGCGCTCGGGGTTCTCTTCGTGGATCACCGGGTAGGCGTGGTAGAAGTTGTTGAAGGCCTGCGCCAGGGTGAAGGCGAACTTGGCTACGTGGGCCGGCTCGCCCGAGGCAAGGGCCCACTCGATGGCGGCGTCGCACTTGGATACGGCGAGCAAGAGCTGCCAGAAATCCTCGGCGGCGAGTTGGCGTCGCATCGCCTCCTCGGTCAGCACGGCGGCGAAATCGGGGAGCGTCTCCCCACGCTCTTCGAACTTGCGGACGATGTTGCGGGCGCGCACGGCGGCGTACTGCACGTAGGGACCGGTGTCGCCCTCGAAGCTGAGCGCTTCCTGGAAATCGAAGGCGATCACCGTATTGCGCGTGTACTTCAGCATGAAGTAGCGCAGCGCGCCGATGGCGATTTGCGCGGCCAC
>CAYOTD010000987.1:0-1724 GCA_964406685.1 uncultured Solibacteraceae bacterium
CGGGGTCGTCTTCGAGCGGTTGGGTGCAGTTCCACAGACAGGCGCCGCAGTGGACGCACTTGTCGCGGTCGAAGACGGGCACGCCCTCCGGGCCCGGAGCGATGGCCTGTCCGGAGCAGACCTCGACACAGATCTGCGTGCCGCAGCTCTCGCACAGCGACGGATAGAGAAACACGACGTGGTCGGCGTAGCCGGGCGGGGCCTGCACTTTTCCGCCGAGGAGCAGCGCATCCTGGTGAGTAACGAGCAATTTTCCGTCGAATTGGATGGGAGGCCAACCGGCACGGTCCATTAGGGCGTCGTGGATTGAGAGACACTTCGCGGCGCATTCCTCGCGGATTCGCGCGATTTCGGCCGCCGGGATCTTCGACTTGTAGTAATCGAAGACGCTCGGAATGCGCTGGTAGTGCGGCACGTGCTCGCCGGGAACCCACAGGCGGCCGCCGGTGAGTCCGGCCAGTCCCATGCCGATCATCCCGGTGAGGACACCGCGCTGAAAACCGTCGCGGGCGTGTTCGGCCACGCGCCCCTCGCGCTCGACCCAGCTCCGGCGGCGGCGGGCGACGTAAGCCGCTTCGAGATTGGCGCGGTTGAACGGCTTGCCTGCCCGCAGCAATTCGAGGACGGCGTCGGCCAGTTGCGCGCCCGTGGCCCAGGCTTCATCCACACCCGATCCGGTGAGCACGTTGGTCGAGCCCGACCCTTCGCCGATGCGCGCGTAGCCGTCGCCCGCCAGGATCGGCTCGCCGCGCCGGCCGGATTCCTGAAGCGACTTGGCGCCCCAGCTCCGCAGCGTCCCGCCGTTGAGGTGCCGCCACAGGGCGGGGTGCTGGATGTAGTGCTGGAGATAGCGGTAGGAGGTGCGCACCGGGCTGTCCATCCAGGAGGGGACGAAGATACCCACGCTGGCCACGCGGTCCGGATGCACGTAGAGAAAGCCGAAGATCTCGGGCTCGGGATAACCGAAGGTGTGCCACACCGTGCCGGGTTCGAGCGCGCAGGATTCCGGCAGGTCGACGACCATCTTCATGCCGACGGCCCACTCGCGCTGGGTGTTGCCCTCGGGCATGCCGAAGCGCTGGTTGAGTTGCCGCCCCACGGCGCCGAAGGGACCGTCGCCGACCACGGTGAGCGCGGCACGAATGTCCATGCCCGGCATGAAGCCCGGCTCGGGGTTACCCTGCCGGTCGGTGCCCTGGTCGGCCAGGCGCACGCCGGCCACGCGACCGTCTTCGATCAGCGCCTCGGTCACCGGCGTGCCCGGCCAGATCTGCACGACGCCGGAGGCCATCAGTTGCTGGCCGACCCACTGGTTGAACTGGCCCATGGAGAGGATCAGCCCGCCCTGCTTGTGCAGGAACTGGGGCGTGTAGGGCAGTTCGAGGGCGTCATCGGCCAGCGGGAGAGCGAAGCGGAAGGCGCGGATCAGCTTGTCGGCGGCGCGCAGGGCGAGAGAGCGCCGGCTGGCGCCGATCGGATCGAGGAGGTAGAGGACTCTTTCCTGCCGCACCTCGGCGGCCATGGGAATTTCGGCCGCATTCAGATCGGGGAACGAAGCGCGGATGCCCCGCGCGCGGGTGACCACGCCCGAAACGCCGAAGCCGATGTCGTCGGCCCGCTCGTAGCAGATGACCTGCGGCGGGACGGCATCGGCGTTCGCGAACGCGCGCGCCAGCGTGGTGAGGAAGCCGGCGGTGGCGGGGCCGAAGCCGACGCAGACGATG
>CAYOTD010000988.1:0-1721 GCA_964406685.1 uncultured Solibacteraceae bacterium
GGGAATCTCGAAAGACGGCGGATTATACCAACAGCCGCGTTGCGCTGCAAGCCGGATGGTGTCCGAATTGCTTGGCCCAACGGGCGGGCCGCTAACCCCCCATCTTCCGTTTGAGGTCGGTCAGGACCAGCTTGGCCGCGGCTTTCAGCGTTTCAAAAACGCCAATCCCCTTCGTGGCGCAGGATTCGCACCAGGGGGCGTTCCGCTTATTCAGGGCGGCTTGGAGCTCTACCATGGGCACGACGTTGGGAAGGTCTCGCTTGTTGTATTGGATCACGTGCGGCATGGCGTCAAGGGTTTGGCCTTGCTCCGCCAGGTTTTCTTCCAGGTTCTCGAGGCTCTCCAGGTTGGCCTCCATCCGCTCGACCTGGGAGTCCGCCACAAAGACCACGCCGTCAGCGCCCTTGAGGATCAGTTTCCGGCTCGCGTCATAGAAGACCTGCCCGGGAACGGTGTAAAGATGAAACCGCGTCTTGAACCCGCGCACGGTTCCGAGATCCAGCGGGAGGAAATCGAAGAAGAGGGTGCGCTCGGTTTTCGTCGCCAGCGAGATGAGCTTTCCCTTGGACTTGGGGTCGATGCGGGCGTAGATCTGCTGCAGATTGGTGGTCTTCCCGCCCAGTCCCGGTCCGTAATAGACCAGCTTGCAGTTGATTTCCCGGGCCGCGTAGTTGATGAAGGACACGACGCCGCCTCAGCTCGACAGCAGGTTCTCGATGTCTTCGTCCGTGATCTGGGCGATCTCGGACTGGAATCCCGCCACGCGCCCCGTGATCTCGGCGAAGACCTGCCCGATCTCTTCACTCGCGCGCTTCACCCGAAAACGAACGAGACCGGCGGACGAGGTTCGATCAAACGACACCACCAGGATCAGCCCATCCGCCAGCAACGTGAGGTACAGGTGGGATCGCTCGCCCTCGTGGAACAGGCCGGAGAACGCCTGCTCGCCGATGAGCCGGGCCAGGCTTCCGGTCGCCGCGATGCTGCCCGCAACCAGCGAGGCCAGCGCCGTGGTGTCCAGCCCGGCGCGATCCCCCGAGGATGCGATCAGGCGTCCGTTCTGATCCACGAGGAATGCGGCGCGCGCCTTGGCGTCCTCGCAGAGCCGGCTCAGCATCGCCGCCAGGCGCGCCTCGTCCTCGGCGAACAGGAACAGGTCTCCCCAGGGCGTATCCACGGCGGTCCCTTACCCTATCTCGCGTCGGCCTTCCAGGGCCCGCGCCAGGGTGGCCTCGTCCGCGTACTCCAGATCGCCACCCATCGGCAGGCCGCGGGCAATGCGCGTCACCTTGACGGGAAACGGCTTCAGCACCCGCAGGAGATACAGCGCCGTCGCTTCGCCTTCCACGTTGGGATTGGTCGCCAGGATGACCTCGCGCACCTCGCCGGACTCCAGGCGCGCTTGCAGTTCCCTGACGCGAATCTGCTCGGGCCCCCGGCCGTCCAACGGCGAGAGGGACCCGCCCAGCACATGATAGAGCCCCCGGAACTCCCGCGTCTTCTCGATGGCCAAGAGGTCGTTGATCTCTTCAACGACGCACAGCAGGCTGCCATCCCGCCGCGCGTCGAGACAGACGCCGCACAGATCCGACTCGCACAGATTGAAACAGCGCTGGCAGAGCCGGGTCCGGTCCTTCAGGGCGACCAGCGCCTCCGCCAGCGCCGCCGCGTCTTCGCGGGGCGCCTTCAGCAGGTGGAAGGCGAGACGCTGGGCCGTCTTG
>CAYOTD010000989.1:0-1718 GCA_964406685.1 uncultured Solibacteraceae bacterium
TCATCGACCGGGAACGCTGCAAGGAGTGCCTCCTGTGCATCCCGGCCTGCAAGAGAACCCTGATCGTCACGACGGCGGAATTCAACGCCCGGGGCTACCACCCCGTGGCGTCCAAAGACGGGGGGGAGTGCACCGGCTGCGCGCTCTGCGCGCTGATGTGCCCGGATGTCGTGCTAACGGTGTACCGGTATGACGCGCGGAAACCTCTCCCCCAGCCCCTCTCCTCTGCCGAGGAGAGGGGGGTAGCGGTCAGGTAGGAGGCTTTTCTCATGGCAAAGGAGCTCTGGGAAGGCAATCAGGCCATAGCCGAGGCGGCGGTGCGCGCCGGCGTCGAGGCATTCTTCGGCTATCCCATTACGCCGCAGACTGAGTTGCTGGAATACATGTCGTGGCGGATGCCCGAGCTTGACCGCACGTTCTTGCAGGCCGAGAGCGAAGTGGCATCCATTAACATGGTGTACGGCGCAGCCTGCGGCGGCGCGCGCGCCATGACCTCTTCCTCCAGTCCGGGCATCAGCCTGATGCAGGAAGGCCTCTCCTATATCGCCGCGTCCGAAGTGCCCGCCGTGCTGGTAGACGTGATGCGCGGCGGTCCCGGCCTCGGCAACATTCAGCCGAGCCAGTCCGACTACTTCCAGATGACCCGCTCCGCGGGCCACGGCGATTTTCACCCCATCGTCCTCGCGCCCGCCACCATCCAGGAGGCGGTCGATCTCATCTATGACGCATTTCCGCTGGCGGAGAAGTACCGCACCGTCGTCATCCTGGCCGCCGACGGTTCGCTGGGGCAGATGATGGAACCGGCCGAGATGCCGCCCATGCGCGAGCGGCTCACCGAAGAGGAGCGCGGCGATTTCGCGGTGCGCGGCCGGAAGGGGCGCGAGAGGCGCATCATCACCTCGCTGTTCCTCAAGGAGCCCGAACTGGAGGCGCTGAACAAGCGGCTGCAACAGAAGCTCCAGACGATCCGCGAGAACGAGCAGCGGTGGGAGGAATACCAGGTCGAGGACGCGGAATATCTGATGGTGGCATACGGCAGCGTCGCGCGGACGTGCAAAACCGTCGTGAAAGAGGCGCGCAGGGAAGGCATCAAGGTTGGCCTGTTCCGCCCGATCACCCTGTGGCCGTACCCGTCGGAGGCGCTGGCGAAGGCCGCGCTGGGCAAGCAGGCGCTGCTGACCGTGGAGATGAGCGCGGGCCAGATGCTCGAAGACGTGCGGCTGGCTGTCCAGGACCGGGTACCCACGGAGTTCTACGGCCGGATGGGGGGCGTCATGCCGCTGCCCGACGAGGTGCTCGAAGCCCTGCGCGGGGTTGCGTTCACGCACCGGCCGCTGGAGCTGGGCGTAGAGTCGCGGTACTGGTGAGAGGAATTCAACGCAGATGGGATGGATTGGAACGATCATTTTCGGGCGTAGGATCAGACAAAAACCTATTGACCTACCCCATCTGTGTCATCTGCGTTCTATTCGGAGGTGTCAAAGATGACAGGAGATAACGGCCTGACGCCGATTGAGATCATGGAACAGGGACAGGTCGTGTACAAGCGGCCCGACGCCCTGACCGAGAACATCACGAATTACTGTCCCGGCTGCACGCACGGCATCATCCATCGGCTCATCGGCGAGGCGATTGACGAGCTGGGGTTGCAGGACCGGACGATTGCGGTTGCGCCGGTAGGCTGCTCGGTGCTGATGTACAACTACTTCAACACGGAT
>CAYOTD010000990.1:0-1706 GCA_964406685.1 uncultured Solibacteraceae bacterium
CTGGGTGACCTATATGCGGCCCAAGGATATTCTGGCCCCGGCGGCGGGAGCGCGAGCGAAGCCCGCAAGGCGGAGGGTGACAGTAGCGCGGTTCGCGCTGGACGGTCCGGTGCTGCCCCTTCTCACCGAGACGCTGTCTCTGGCGGAGCTGGCCCGGAAGGCGATCCAGGGGGTCTACGGACAGATCACCGGAGGGGGATGGTCGGGGGTTCTGAGCGGGAAGTCCGCCGAGGGCAGCCCGCTGGCGGGGCATTCCCATGCCTTCTACCTGCCCACCGACGACGACGGCGACGGGCGCCTGGATCACCTGACGGTGTTCGCGGCGGGGGCCTTTCCGGAGGCGGAGATCCTGGCCCTGGACAGGCTCCGATTCCTGCGCCAGGTGGGAGGCAAGCCGGACCTGCACGTCGTGCTGACGGGAACCGGCACGGTGGCGGATTTCCGGGGGATGCCGTGGTTCGGTCCCGCCCGGAAATGGAGATCGGCGACGCCCTTTGTGCCGGTCCGCCACACGAAGGTGCGCGGCGGCGAGAGGCGTGAAACGCCGGCGAGCCAGGTCGCACTGGAATTGCAGAGGCGCGAATTTCCGGTTCCGCCGGCTATCCGAGGACTGGATCGGTGCGAGTTGGCCGAGGGCCGCTCGGCGCGGTGGATCGAGTTTCGCAGAGAGCGGATGTTCGGGGAGGGGAGCCGGGGGCAGTCGCTCGGCTACGGCTTTGAGATCGAGTTCGCCGGGGAGGTGACCGGGCCGGTCGCGCTGGGCTACGGCTGCCACTTCGGACTGGGGCTGTTCCGGGCCGTGGCGGAGTGAAGTTCGTGCGCAACTCCTACATCGTGGCGTATGACATTGCCGACGAGAAGCGGCTGCGGCAGGTGTTCAAGGTGATGCGGGCTTACGGCGACCACCTCCAGTTCTCGGTGTTCGAGTGCCAGCTCACGGCGATGGACCTGGTGCGGCTGCGGGCGGAGTTGGGCGCCGTCATTCATCACAAGGAAGACCAGGTGCTGTTCATCGATCTTGGCCCCGCCGAGGGACGCGGCGACCGCGTCGTCACCGCCCTCGGCAAACCTTATTCCTCGGTTGACGCTCCCTGCTACGTGGTGTGAACATGGCCAGCCTCCCCCAACCCATTCCTCCCGATCCCGCGACACAAACGCGCGCGCTTCCGGACTACCTGCCGGCGCGCATGCTCAACGAGTTCGTCTACTGCCCGCGGCTGTTCTACTACGAGTGGGTCGAAGGACTGTTCCGCGCCAGCGCCGACACCGAGGCGGGCAAGATCGAGCACAAGCGCGTGGACCGCGAGGACGGCAAGCTGCCGGCGGCGGACGAGATCGGCACCGAACGCATCCACTCGCGCTCGGTGACCTTGTCCTCGTCCACCGCGCGGCTGATCGCCCGGCTGGACCTGGTCGAAGTCGAGGACGGGGTGGCGACGCCGGTCGACTACAAGCACGGCAAGCCGGTGGAGACGGCCGACGGCATCCAGTTGTGGCCGGCCGACCGCGCCCAGCTTGCGGCGCAGGGCATCATCCTGCGCGACAACGGGTACCGGTCGGAAGAGGGCATCGTCTACTACGCCAAGACGCGGCAGCGGGCGCGGGTGGCCTTTACGCCCGAGCTGATCGAGGAGACCCTGCGGACGGCGGCGCAGGCCTGGAACACGGCCGCCGCGCCCCAGGCGCCGGCTCCGCTGGAGGATTCG
>CAYOTD010000991.1:0-1704 GCA_964406685.1 uncultured Solibacteraceae bacterium
TATAAATTCCTTCCGCTGGCCGCGCTCGCGCTCGCGATGGCGGCGGCGGAGGCGGGCAGGGGCGTCTGGAAGGTCCACCAGTAACGTCCGTCTCCCGCGCCGTCGGCCCTGCGGACGTCCTCGCTTACCAGGAAGCTGGTGTAGTCCGAGGCCGGCCCCGCCATGCGCAGATTCAGGCGCGCCATGTCCGCCAGCGCGATCGGTTTACCCGACCTGTCCTTGACCGAGAACAGCACGGTCGGATACTTGCCCGCCGCGCCGTCGCTCACCGACTGAATGTCGAAGACCACGCCGGGAAGCGACTTCGAGAAGTTCGGGATGGTGTGCGCACCGGTGATCGAGGCGTCGAACTCCAACTCGCCCGTGGGCACGTGGCAGGAGGCGCACTGGTTGTCGTTGATTTGCGGCAGGTCCAGGTGGCCCGCGCCGGTGGAGAAGTTGACGTCGTCGTGGCAGGAGCCGCAGGCGTCCCGGTTGGCGCAATAGACGTTGGCCGCCTGCGTGGCGCCCGTGCCGGTCTCGTGGCAGGCCGAGCAGTTGCGCGCATCGGCGGTGAAGATGATGCCGGAGTAGTCGTACGCCGTCTGGCCGAAGCCGATGATCTCGTACTTCTTGCCTTGCTTGACGCTGGGCAGGTTCGCGCCCATGTGGATCTTGTGCGTCATCGTCACCATGTCGACCGTGTTGCCCGTGTCCGGGTCCCAGGATTGAGGGGTGTGGCAGAGGACGCACAACTCCATCGTCTTGCGGGAGCCGCCGTGGAATCCCATGTCGTGGTGGCACTTGTTGCAGGTCGCTGTGCGGATGACGTCGCGCACGGTCTTCACCGCCGAGCCATTGGGTACGAAGTGGAACACGTCGTCGTCGTACTGCTGGCCCAGGTCGAACTCCCGCAGGTCGCGCGAGCCGTAGGCGCCGATGGAGTGCGTGACGGTGGCGTCGAATCCGGCCGGAGCTTTGACGCCGAACGTGTAGAGGTACTCGCCCTCGGCGATCCGCGTGTGCGCCCCGCCGATGTCTCCCGAAGCCTGAACCGCCGTCGCGCGCGTAATGGGACTGGTCTGGGGGCGCGTGGTATAGGCCTGGTACTGCGGTTCGCCCTTGGGAATGTAAGCGGCGATAAAGCTCACCGAGACGGCGCCCGGCGTGGTAATCCCGTCGCGGTCCAGCGCGACTCCCTTCGGATCGGTCACCTTGTACCAGGCCTTGATCGTCCCGTCCGAGGCGATCTCCGCCTTGGTGACCTTAATTACCAGTCCGGGGCGGATGAAATTCGCCTCCTGCGCAGACAGATAGTAAGCCCTGGAGTGCTCATCAAACACCGGGCCGGGAGCGCCGGTCAGCAGAATCGCTCCGGCAATCACGGCCAGGATAAGGAAAAGCCGCGGAATTCCACCACTTGGCACGCAGAACCTCCCCGTATCGACTTTCAGGTCCATTAGACCCATTCAAGACGGCTTTGTCAATTTGAGATTATGTGCTCCTATATAGGAGAAAAAGCCGGCCCGGGCGCGGGCCGGCGCGAATCGATTACGCTGTCGGGAAACGATGACGGACGAATTCACGCGCGCCGAGCAGCGCATCCTGCGGCGATTGGACACGCCCTTCAAGGTCCAGCGGTTCCTGGATCACGAAATCGGCTACAACAAGGAGCCGGGCGGGGTGACCTGCTACTCCCCGCGCCTGGTGCTGCGCCACGGCGTG
>CAYOTD010000992.1:0-1410 GCA_964406685.1 uncultured Solibacteraceae bacterium
AACCGAAGCGCAGATCAGGGTTGTCTACACCAAAGCGGCGGATCGCCTCCTGGTCGGGCGATCCCGACCCACCGCGATCCTGGCCATCAACGACCAGATGGCCATCGGCGCCATGCGCGCCGTCTTCCATCGGGGAATGCGGGTACCCGACGACGTGTCGGTCGTGGGGTTCGACGACATCGCGTTAGCCTCCTATGTGACGCCTGCCCTGACCACGATGGCCCTGCCGCTGCACGCGATGGGGGTTGCGGCCGGGGAGATGATCTTGCGGGCCCTGGCCGGCGAAACGCAGCCGCGGGAGATCTGGTTCACGCCGCGGCTCGTTGTCCGCGAATCGTCGGCGGCGCCTTCGGCCGGGCGAACGGCCCAGCGCTAACAATCGGGGGCGCCATGGCGGTGAAGATGGCGGCTGCGAATCGGGACGATGCATGGCGATTGTTCTGCTGAGCACGCTGGACACCAAGGGCCGGGAGATCGCTTTCCTCAAGGGATGCCTCGAGGAGCGCGGGCGCTCTCCCATGGTCATGGATGTGGGATTGTTCGAGCCGGAAGGCATCCGTCCCGACATCTCCCGCCACGAGGTGGCGGCGGCAAGCGGAACCGACGTGGAACGCCTGTTGCGCCAGCCGCGCGGGGCGGTCATGGCCGCCATGGGCCGGGGGGCGGGCGCGGTGCTCGCGCGGCTGCAAGACGGGAACCGGCTGGACGGCGTCCTGGGGCTGGGCGGCAATCAGGGCACCTCGGTGATCTGCGCCGGAATGCGCCAACTCCCCCTGGGGCTCCCCAAGCTGATGGTTTCCACCGTGGCCTCGGGCAACATGCGCCCGTATATCGGGGCGAGCGATATCGCCATGCTCTTCTCTGTGGCCGACCTTTTGGGCGGGCCCAATCCCATCGTCGAGTCCATCCTGCGGAATGCGGCCGCGGCCATAACCGGAATGACCGCCGTCCCGCGGGGTTCCGCCACGCCGGATAGCGCACCCGTGGTGGCGATCTCGGCGCTGGGCAATACCCATCCGGCGGTGTCCCGGGCCATGGCGCTTCTCCGCACTGCAGGCTTCCAGGCGGCGGCGTTCCACGCCTCGGGGGCGTGCGGGTCGGCCATGGAGCGGCTCATCCGAGCGGGCCGCGTGAGCGCGGTGCTGGAGCTCACCCCGCACGAGCTTACGGAAGAAGTGGTGGGGGAGGGCTGGTACCAGCCGGTGGAGGGGGGCCGCCTCTGCGCCGCGGGAGAGATGGGCATTCCGCAAGTTGTGGCGCCGGGCGGCGTAGAATATCTCTGCTTCGGCCCCCGGGAATCCGTTCCGCGCCGGATGCGCCGGCGAGCGATCGTCGACCACAACCCGTTGAACGTCAACGTCCGGACCAGCAAACGGGAGATGGCGGCCGTGGGCCGGGCCGAGGGCGGCA
>CAYOTD010000992.1:1420-1699 GCA_964406685.1 uncultured Solibacteraceae bacterium
CGTCCTGCCCATGCACGGCTGGTCCATCTATGGGGCGCCGGGCGGCCCGCTCTACGATGCGGAGGGGAACGCCACGTTCATCCGTCACCTGACCCGAACCTTGCGGCGAGATATTCCGGTACACCGGGTGCCGCTCCATATCAACGATCCGGGCGTGGCGGAGCTCTGCTGCCATCTGCTGACCGGCATGCTGACAAGGGGGCCGCACGGCGAGGGCTGCGCCCCTTGACGTATCCATCGCAGGATGGGCGGCCGGCCGGCGGCGGTTGCGCGCCGCAG
>CAYOTD010000993.1:0-1697 GCA_964406685.1 uncultured Solibacteraceae bacterium
CGCACACTGTAGATCGCCGCCTCCTTCCAATCCGGTTTCACCAGAATGCCCGAAGCGACATAGCAGATGTACAGCGTCGTGGCGAACAGGAACACCTTCTCCACGCTGAGATAGGAGCCTTTGACGACCAGCAGCCACACCGCCACCGCCGCCAGCGGCACGGAGATGTAGCGGCTGACGTGGAACAACTCGAGCGAGCTGGCTACGCCGGCGAAATTGGCCATCACGTTGGTCAGGTTGGCGAGCACCAGCGCCGTCATCATCAGAAACGTCGTGCGCAGTCCGAACTCCTCGCGGATCAGGTCCGACAGGCCCTTGCCCGTCACTGCGCCCATGCGCGAGGACATCTCCTGGGCCACCACCAGCAGGACGGTGATCGGAAGCAGAGTCCATAGAGGGAGATATCCCCAGCGCGCGCCGGCTTGGGAATAGGTGTAGATCCCGCCGGCGTCGTTGTCGACCATGGCGGTGATGAAACCGGGGCCGATCACGGAGAAGAAGACGGCGATGTGGTAGCGGAATCGTTTCAGCATCGGGGGCGTCGGCTCATCGGTTGCGCAGCACGGCGATGATGTCGTCGGCGGTGATCGCGCCGGCGAGCCTTCCTTCCTCGTCCACCACGGGCAACGTCAGCAGGTTGTATTTGTCGAAGGATTCGACCACGCGGTCCTGGCGCTCGTCCACCGGCACGCGGATCAGCGTCTCGGACTGGAGCGACCGCAGGGGTGCGCCGGGCGGGGCCGCGAACAGCCGGGCCACCGGAACCGCGCCCGTCAGCCGCCCGCCGGCGTCGATCAGAAACAGCGTGTTCAGGGACTCGAGCAGCTCCTCGTTTCCGCGCAGCGCGGTGATGCCGTCGGCCACGCTGGCGTTCTCGTCCAGGGCCACGTACTCGGTGTTCATCAACCCGCCGGCGCTGTCCTCCTTGAATTCGAGCAGCTCGCGCACTTCGGATTTGGGCGCGGAGTCCATCTCTTCCAGGATCTCCTCCGAGGTCTCCTTTTCCAGTTCGGCGAGCACGTCGGCGGCCTCGTCCGGCGGCATCTCCTCGACGATCTCGGCCGCCTTCTCGGCTTCCAGGGATTCGAGAATGCTGGCCTGGATGTCGGGGTCGACTTCGGAGAGCGCTTCGGCGGCGGCCTCGGAATCCATGGTCTCGAAGATGGCCTCGCGGTCCTCCGGGCTGAGCTCTTCGACGATGTCGGCCAGGTCGGCCGGGTGCATCTTCTCCAGCTTGTCGGTGGACAGGTTCAGACGCAGGCGCCGCTGCGGGTCGGGTTCCAGGATGTCGCAGAACTCCCAGCGGATCGAGTTGGGCGGGATGGGCGCCTGTAAGCGGCGGATCCAGCGCGGCGGAAGGACGCCCTGCATCAGGCGGCGGAAGATGCTCCGCATGCCGATGTCGATGTCCATCAGATAGAGCGAATCCTGCCCGCCGTCGCGCCGGATTTCGAAGGTGACGTCGGTGACGCGAACCACCTTGCGGCCGTGCACGTCGATGATCTGCTGATCCAGCAGGTCGCGCTTCATGCGCAGCATGTACTCGTCGGAGTGGTAGGGCGTGAGCTGTTCGTCGCGCAGGTAGATGCCGTCCAGGGAGATGCTGCGGACCTGTTCGTGGCGGATGGTCAGCCAGGCCCACCCGCCCCCGACCAGAAACCGGTCGATGCGGATGGGGTCGAGCAGAGGGACGAGGG
>CAYOTD010000994.1:0-1694 GCA_964406685.1 uncultured Solibacteraceae bacterium
AGAAGGCGATGGACGAGAACCAGCGCCTCTCCAGCGAAGAGCGGGATCTGCGGGAGCGGGTGGACACCACCATCCGGCTGGTCGACGCGGTGCAGGCCGAACTGAGAAGCCGCAATGAGCGCCTGGCGCAACTGGAGATCCAGAACCGCAGCCTGCGCGACGCCGCCGCCACTGCCGCCGACCGCGCGACCAAGGCCGCGCAGGCCATCCGCGAAGTGGAAGAGATCAACCGCCGCCGCGAAACCTACCTGACCTCCGTCCTGCGGCGCTTCCGGGACCTGACCGACCAGTACCGCGCCATCGCGATGCGGATCGACAGCGAGCGCGAGGGAAGAACGGCCCTGCCCGGGGAGTTGTCCCGTATCCAGTCCACCGTCGCCATGACGGAGGAGGATCTGAAGCAGATCGCCAGCCTGAGCGCACAGGCCAGCCGTGCGCAGGCAAGAATCGGCAAGTAAGACGCGGCGGAATCAGGCCGGAGTGTACTTGTCGCGGCAGGCTTCCGAGCAGAAGTACAGCGTCTCGCCCTCGACCTTCTTACAGACGGCATTCTCGGCTAGCACGTAGGTGCCACAGACGGGGTCGCGCTTGAGTTCCCCCACGGTCTGCACGCCGGTGGGACCGGTAGGACGAACCGGCTTGGGAGAGGAGAGGAACGACGAGGCCACTCTCATGACCATCCCGATCACCATCCGCAAGACTGTGATTAGCAGGACGGAGAGCAGCAGGTATGCAAGGAGGCGCAGCATGGGGAGAGGGCGCCCCGCCGCGCGGGACGCCCTTGCCGGAGAGGAGAGCTACTTCTTCTTCGTTGCCTTCTTCTGAGCCGGCGGCGCGCTGGGGTTCTTATACTCGGTCTGAACCTGCGCGTCGAAGGATTGCAGCATGCCCTTGGCGGAATCCGCGAAGGGACCGTCGGGCTTCAACTCGAGGTACTTCTGGAAGGCTTCCTTGGTGCCGGCCGGCGGGACGATCCGGCCGTCGGTGGTGGTGGTGGCCTTGGAAACCAGGTAGACGCCGTACTGATACTGCGCGTCAGCGTAGTTCGGGTCCGCCTCGATGGCCTTCTTGAAGGCTTCGCCGGCGGGCTCAAGCTGGCCGATGTTGACCAGCACCGCGCCGAGGTTGTAGAAGTACCGTCCGGCGTTGGGCGGATCGAGTTGGGCGGCCTTGGTCAGCTCGGCCTGCGCCTCGGCGAACTTCTTGGCCTTGGCGAGGGCAAGGGCATAGTTGTTGTGGTAGCCAGCGTCGTCCGGCTTGAGTTCCATCGCCTTGCCGTATGCCTCCATGCCCTTGGCCATGGTGGCTTCCTGCTCGGCGCCGGTCTTGGTGCCGGCCTGGGCGACATAAGCCTCGGCCAACTGCGCCCAGACCACGTGCTGCTTGGGATCCAACTCGCTGGCCTTGACGAACGAGCCCACGGCGGCGTCAAACTGCTTGGTCTTCATCGCGTCCATGCCGGCGTTGAAGGCGTCGTTCAACGCCTTGTTCTTGGCCATGGCCGCCTGGCGCTCCTTCATCTGCTTCTCGATGGCCTGGCGTTGCTCGGCGCTCATCTCGCGGGCCTGTTCAGCGGTCAGTTGTCCGGTCTCCGCCGCGCGCTGCAGGGCGTCGCGCTTGGCCTTCTGTGCCTTCAGGTCGAAGTTGACGGCAGTGGGGTCGCCCAGCCGGGTGCGGACGTTGTCCACCATGTC
>CAYOTD010000995.1:0-1694 GCA_964406685.1 uncultured Solibacteraceae bacterium
GCGCATTCTGAGAACCTCAGGGTAACATCTTATATGTTTGAAAGTAAAGGAGACCGGACAAACTCCCCCTGCCGCCGCCGGCGGGGCGGTTCGTGTTCTCCGGGCCGACGTTCCTCTCTAGCCGGCTCCCGTCAGGTCGTGGCCGTGTCTTCCACGGCGTTCGGGTCCTCTTCCACCGGTTCCTGCAAGTGGTAGGTGTAGGTGAGCCAGACCAGGCCGGCGACGATTCCCACCACCACCAGCAGCCAGCGAAACGAACGCGGATTCCAGGCTTTCTCGTGCTCCACCGCGCAAACCGTCCCCCGCACGATGGCCAGCGCTAGGGCGAGCGCCAGGCCGAACCGCAGATGCCAGGGGATCAGATCCAGACGCACCGTCCCGGCCAAGTCGCCCCAGACGAAAAGAATGACCATGAGCGCAAGCAGCAGTTCTGCCACGTAAGCGAGCCGGATCAGGTGCTGGGGCATTCGGGGAACGGGCGGGAACGGCGCTGTCTGCGCCGGTCCCCAGACCTAGGGTATCATCTGGACGTCATCGGCGGCTGGCCGCCGCCGGCTCGCGGAAACGGAAACCGGCATCCACCGCGCGGCCACCGGGCAGCACGACCGCCGAGACGATGAATCGCGGCGCCGCTGGCGGCCCGAAGCGCAGGTCCATGGCCTCCACCCGGCGGGCGCCATCCGGCCGGTCGAGCGGAGTGACGCGCCAGTGGACGAGCTGGGCGAACCGCAGGTAGCGCTGAAACACCGGATCGCGGCGGGCGGCCTCCAGCGCCGGGGACGGCCCAGGTTTGTAGTAGGTCCGGCCGAGGGTGGGATCGAACTCATCCCGCAGGTTCAGATCGTGCCGGCTCCAGAACCGCTCGCCTTCCACGATGCCCGTCCAGAGCAGCGGGCTCACCGGGCTGGGCAGGGCCGCGACCTGCACCGGCACGGCGCCCTCGTAGATGCGCGCGTCGAGGGTGGCGAGGGCGCGCTGGTGCAGCAGGGCGCGGCCTCCCTCGTAGGCGGCAACCAGGCACAGCGCCATGATCGCCAGGCCGCGGCCGGGGGCAGGGCGAGCCCCGATCTCGGAGCTGACCAGGCCCGACAGGTGCGGCCAGATGAGAGCCACAGCCAACACGGCCCAGATCCATACGTCGAAGACATAGGTGAAATCGCCCCGGTACCATTGGCTGGAGAATGGCGCCAGCAAGCGCACGCCGTAGACGTTGGTCCAGTCGAGCAGCGGGTGCGTCGCCGCCGCCGCCAGCGACACCAAGTACGCCCGAAGCCACGGGAACGGCTTCCGCGATGCCAGACGGGCCATCAAGACCGGCAGGACGGCCAGAAGGGGCACCGCGAAGACGCTGTGGGTGACGTCGCGGTGCCAGTCCAGGTAAGTCAGCGAACCGCCGGCCGCGCACACCAGGTCGATGTCGGCCACATTCGCGGCGGCCACCAGCAGCAGGCCGGCGCGCGGGAGGTTGCGGCCGAGTCCCGCGCGGCTCAGGGTCAGGCCGATGAGGGTGTGCGTGAGATTGTCCATGGGTGAGGCCGCGCTCGAACGGCTGATCCTCAGTCTAGTGTAACCGTGTAGCCGGGGACAGACGGGACGTTTTCCAGGAATGGGGAACGTCCCGTCAGTCCCCGGTTTGCGGTATGTGAAATGATAGACAGCGCCGCGCCATCCGGCCGGCGCTTCAGGAGCACAGA
>CAYOTD010000996.1:0-1692 GCA_964406685.1 uncultured Solibacteraceae bacterium
CTCGATCAGCTCTGGGTGGCCGATATCACCTACATTCGGCTGCTGACTGAGTTCGAGAATGCCCGGTAAAGCGCAGAAAGTTGCGACTCTCACCCCGGAAGGCGTGATAGCCTTCTGGGAAATTCTTCAGCGAGAAGAAAGGAGAGAGTCGCCTGGAAAGACCATACCAAATCGAGAACCGTCGCGCGAGGCAGCGGTTCGAAACCTGCCTTACAAATCGTCAAGACCCAGTCCAACGGCTGCTGCCGGCCATCGAGATCGCAGCCGCCATGCGGGAGGGTGTCGGAGAGTTGATCCGCCGGGCTGGCTTGGAACTGATCAGACTGTTGATGGAGCAGGAAGTCGAAGAAGTCGTTGGCAAGCGGCATGCGCCGAGGGAGAACCGCCGGGCGTATCGGTGGGGCAAGGACGACGGCTGGTGTCGCATTGACGGACAGAAGGTCCCGGTGAGGCGCCCGCGCGCTCGCGAAGTGGACGGCAAGGAAGTGCCGCTGGGCAGCTACTTGCAGTTCCAACACGATCCGCAGTTCCATCCGAAGTTGTGGCGCGAGGTCATGCGCGGCCTCTCGACGCGCAACTACGGTCGCACGGTACGGCGCTTTGCCGAGGCTTACGGGATCGAGAAGTCGACGGTGAGCGAGCAATTCGTCGAAGCCAGCCGGAGGAAGCTGCGGCAGTTGATCGAGCGCAGCCTGACCGAGTTGGAGTTGTGCGCGGTGATGATGGACGGCATCAGCTTCGACGGGGAGACGTTCGTGGTGGCTTTGGGCATCGGAAACGACGGGCGCAAAACGATGCTGGAGTTACGGCAGGGCGCCAGCGAGAATGCCACGGTGGTGAACGAGCTGTGTGCGGATCTGGAACAGCGCGGTCTGAATTTCCAGCAGTCGCGACTGTACGTGTTGGACGGGGCCAAGGCGCTGGCGACGGCGGTTCGCAAGCGCGCCGGAGAGGCGGCGTTCATCCAACGCTGTGAGCTTCACAAGCGGCGGAACGTGCTCGGGCACCTGCCGGACCAGCATCAGCCGTTCATTGAGCAGAAGCTGATCGCGGCCTGGGGCATGTTTGGATACGAAGAGGCCAAGAAGGCGCTGGAGAACGTACGCGTCGAACTGGAGCGAATCAATCCGAGTGCCGCTCGCAGCCTGGCCGAGGGACTCGAGGAGACGTTGACGATTCACCGGTTGGGCGTGACGGAGAAGCTGCGCAAGACTCTATTCTCGACCAACCCGATCGAATCCGCCTTCTCGGTGGTGGAAGAGAAGTGCGGGCGAGTGAGAAAGTGGCAGGGCGGTGACATGAAGCTGCGCTGGGTGGCGAGCGGCCTGCTATTCGTAGAAGAGCGATTCCGAAAGGTGAAGGGCTACCGGGACATTCCGCAACTGATCGCCGCGATGAAGGCCGCGACATCCGGCGTGAAACTGGCGGCGGTTGCAAGCAATCGTCGAACGGGGTAAGTTATGAGCTACCAAGGGTCGCGACTTTCAACGCCGATCCGGGCATTTTCTTCCGGAAGCCTGTCTCGTTTGCTGGAGACCCCTGTACGTCGCTCCGGCACCCATGCCACATCAGTAGGGCCTTGAGACCGCATTCCGCAACAAATCCATACAGGTGGCCAGCATTCGGCAACCGGCCATTCGCCTCCAACACCCCCGCATCCGCATGATGCCGCCGGGCGGCGGAATAAAAGTC
>CAYOTD010000997.1:0-1681 GCA_964406685.1 uncultured Solibacteraceae bacterium
GATCGCCTCCGGCGCGGTGACGGTCACCGTCACCACGCAGGCTGCGCGGGCCAGCTACGTCGGCAGCCGCACGGTGTCCGGGCCCAACTCGGTGATGGGCACCTTCTCGGGCACCATCGTGCTCAACGGCCAGACCGTTCAGGTGAACGCGACCGACACCGTTCAGCAGGTGATCGACAAGATCAACGCGCTCTCGAGCGTGACGAACGTGTCGGCGAACTGGTCCGGTTCGGACACGTCCGGCGTGGTCGTCTTCACCCAGCAGCTCTACGGCGAGGGCAACCACATCCGCTACTCGGAGAGCACGGGCATCTTCGCGGGCTCCGGGACGTCGGTGACCTCGGTCGACCGGACGGGCGTGAGCGCGGTGGTGACGGTGCAGGCGAACACGGTGGACATCAAGACGGGCAGCACCTCGGTGCAGTCGGTCACCTTCACCGGCTCGAAGGCCGAGGGCGGCAACGGACTGAAGGTGATGGACGCCGTGGGCAACAGCGTGCTCCTCACCGAGAACGGAAACCAGAACCTGACCTCCGGGTCCGGCGTTGCCACGATCTCGTCCGCCTCGATGCAGTTCCAGATCGGCTCGTTCGCCAGCCAGTACGTGGTGATGAGCCTGGGCAACGCGCAGGCCAGCGCTCTGGGCGGCACGGCGGTGGCGGGCGCCTACCTGAAGGACATTGACGTCACGACGGCTGCGGGCGCCGCGAACGCCATCAAGGTGGTGGACGAGGCGATCCAGCAGATCAGCGTGATGCGCGCCCACATCGGCGCCTTCCAGAAGAACACGCTGGAGAGCACCATTCGCTACCTGGGCATCGGCGTGGAGAACCTCTCCGCTTCCGAGTCCCAGATCCGCGATACGGACGTGGCGGCCGAAGTCGTCTCGATGACGAAGAACCAGATCCTGCAGAGCGCGGGCAACCAGGTGTTGGGCCAGGCGAACTTCGCTCCGCAGCAGGTTCTCTCGCTGCTCCGCTAGCCTCTCCACAAGAGAGCGTCGCATCGGCCGGCCAGGTCCTCCTGGCCGGCCGTTCTGTTGCGGGTCCTCCCCTACCCCGCCATCGTACCGGCACCCGCGGAATCCGCCTGCGCGGAATGCCGGGTTCTCGAAAAAAGTCTGTACCATGTTGCGCGCGCGTGTGGAAGAACCCGGCGTGCACCTCTCGCCTGAGCGCGGCGGAGCACGGGCTCCCACGGGACGTGGGGGCTGAGCGGCTGGGCAGGACCAGATCGACGACGCCTGAACCGGCCCCATCAAGGAGGAGAGCCTTCCATGAGTTTGCGTGTCAACACGAACGTGACCGCGATGAACGCGCTCTTCAACCTGCAGCGCGTGAGCGAGAACGTTTCGACTTCTATAGAGCGACTGTCTTCCGGTCTCCGCATCAACCGCGCCGCCGACGACCCGGCCGGCCTCATCATCTCCGAGGGCCTGCGTGCGCAGATCGACGGCCTCAACCAGTCGATCGCCAATGCGCAGGACGCCAACAACATGCTGAAGACGGCCGAGGGTGGCTTGAGCGAGATCAACTCGCTGCTCCGCTCGATCCGCTCCCTGGCCGTTCACGCATCCAACACGGGCGTCAACGACGCGGCGGCCGTCCAGGCCGACCAGACCCAGATCCAGTCCGCGCTCCAGAGCATCGACCGGATTGCCACCCAGACCCAGTTCGGCACG
>CAYOTD010000998.1:0-1680 GCA_964406685.1 uncultured Solibacteraceae bacterium
CTGCTCAGTAATTACGACCGGGGGAGCTGTCTCATCAATGTTGGCACGGAGGGCTTCGCCTGATCTGCCGGAACTGCTTGGGATCAGCGTGCGCGAACTCAGCTGGCGGATGGAGGAACCCGTCGCGAGCGTCGCGCTGAATGCTGAATGATCGTCCTCGTCTCCGACACCTCCGTGCTCGGTCACCAATCCAACCAGACAGTCAATCGGCAAGCATCGCCGCGCGTCTAGCCTTGAGGGCGGCGGCGATCCGCTTCAGGGTGGACGGGCGCGCAACGGCGCACTCCTTGATCCGCAGCACCGTCCAGCCAGCCTTTCGGAGTCTAGCAGTCACCCGCCGATCACGTCGCTCGTTGTTCTCGATCTTCGACCGCCAGAAGTCCTGATTGCTCCGCGGCAGATACTTGCACGAACATCCGTGCCAGAAGCACCCGTCGACGAACACCGCCACTTTCAGACCGGGCCATGCAAAATCGGGTTTGCCGGCGACGCTCCATTGCTTGCGGTACCCGCGCAGGCCAGCGGCCCACAGGAGTCGTCCGAGTGCGACTTCCGTCGTGCGGTTGCCCCTCGAACGCACGGAAGCCATGATCTTCGAGCGGACTTCGATGGTGACGTGGTCCACCACGGCTGGACCTACCTATTGGAGTATAGCGCGAGGTCGGCCTCTCCGATCTGATCGGATGGCACAAGCCTGTAGTGCTTCTCCTCGACCACCTTCACCTCGCCGGCTTCGATGGTTAGCTCGAATAGTGCGATTACGTCGTCGGCCATGAACTGCGCCGACACCGGACGGCACGTCAGGCGCGGGAACTTCTGTTGACAGCACGAAGTGTCCTGCTTCGTTTGCGTGACGCCCAACTGGTCCGAACCGCCTTTGGCCTGAACGGGGATCACGAACTGCTGGCCGTTGCGGTTGACGCCGACGTAGATCTCGTCAACCTCGATCTGGCCGATGCCTTTGACCGTGGTGCGAAGGTGGTTTTGAAGCGAGTACGCCGCGATCCCTAGAAAAATGTCGATAAGGCGGTTATACCGGACCTTCGCCAGGAGGGCCTGCTCGTCGCCGAGGGCGTTCGCTGCGATGATCTCCGGCGTCGCGTCGGGGATCTTGATCGCAATAAGGTCCGGCCGCGGAACGATTCGGTTGATGGTGGCGAGTTTGAAGCGGTATCGCGCCCGGCCAGCCAGTTCGATTATCCACTCCATGCCGGCTGGCGCCGTCTGGACGATCTCAGGCGGCAGAGCCGTGCGGAACCGAAACGAGTAGATCGTGTCGCCGAGGTTCTTCGGTAGGTCTATCTTGAGCGACCGCGCGATATCGACGAACTCCTCCCGCGAGAACTCGAACTGCGTCTTGCCGGGCTTGTAATGGCGCTTGAAGATCGCGCCCATGATAGCGGAGTAACGGTTCGGCTTCTTCTCCGGCTGGCCTCCGGATTCCAGATTAGGCATTCGCTCTCTCTGCGATCCGAATACGCTTTGGCACAACGTTCGCTGGCACACCGTACTTGGCTGCGGCGCCGGACATGTCGAGCGATAGCAGGTTCGGTGCGCCCAGTTCAGCTTGCCGCTCGGGCTTCCGCGGCGACACATTGAGCGCCTCCACGATCCTGGCCGCAACGGCGCGTGCCAGGAGCGGCGGGACGGAGTTGCCGATCTGCCGGAATCCGTGCCACT
>CAYOTD010000999.1:0-1678 GCA_964406685.1 uncultured Solibacteraceae bacterium
AGCTCTCTCGCGGCCGCAACCATTGCCCTTGGAACCTGTGGCCATGCAGGAGTCGTCATCTGAGTATCTTGCGGGCGGGATTGGGCGAACCTGCGGTCGATGCCAGCAGCATCCGGATTTGGGCCGGATGCCGCCGAGAGTCCGGAGCTGTCAGGGGCGCATGACTCCGTCCATGGGCCGCTATGCGCTGCGGCCGAGCCAGCGGAACATCATGAGCGCCGCCTTCTCTCCGTCCAGGCGGACGATATGTTCGTCGGAGAAGTGCGTTTGGCTGGGCATCAGGGCCTGCACGGTCATCAGGAACAGGACTTCTCCCTTGCCGAGCGAGCGCCGGGCGGCTATGCAGAGGGATCGTCCGGAATCCTCCTGCGTCGCCATGCAGCGTTCCCGGTAATCGGGCGACGGCGCGAAATAGCCTTCATACCCCTCGGCCTTCTTGCCGAAGCCCAACCGGCATCCCTGCCAGATGGAGATCCCCGCCAGGTCGCGCGGCGAAACGGGGATGCCGGTGGTGAACAGGCCCTGCGTCTGCGGCGCCTGCATGACACGGATTCCGAACAGCTCCGCGAACACGTTGTTGAACTTGTTGGAGTGGAGCGGCGAGACGTAGAGCACTCCCCGGCCGCCCTTCTCGATGAACTCGCGCAGGGCTTCGAAGTTGTCGGGCTCCCAGTAGATCCCGCCGAACACCCCGACGCATCCGGTGTTGACCATGCGTTCGTCCACCTCGGCGCCATCGACAATGGACACGCCCGCCTGGGCAGCGGCGGTCTTCAGGTAGTCCCACTCGCCGAGCCCGGCAATCATGACCTTGCCGCCGGCGGCAGCGGCGCGGTACGAAGCGGTGGCCGACAGTGCACTTGCGAAGAAGAGCCGGCGATTCATGAGGTGCCTCCCGATTCGGGGTCAGTATACACCACCGGCGAAGGCCCCAAAAAGCAAGACCGCTCCTTGCAGTCGCGGCCCGGTCTTGGGTCCGAGCCGCGACTGCAAGGAGCGGTGAACAACCGCGGAGTGTTTCTAGATGTCGTAGTACAGCGCGAACTCGTAAGGATGCGGCCGCAGGCGGACGGCATCGGCCTCGTTCTTGCGCTTGTACGCGATGAAGGTCTCCAGCATTTCCTCGGTGAAGACGTCGCCCTTCAGCAGGAAGGCGTGATCCTCTTCAAGGCAGGTGAGGGCTTCTTCCAGCGATCCCGGCATGGAGGGGACGGCCTTCATCTCTTCCGGCGAAAGGTCGTAGATGTCCTTGTCCAGCGGCTCGCCTGGTTCGATCTTGTTGAGGACGCCGTCGATGCCCGCCATCAACTGCGCCGCGAAGGCTAGGTAGGGGTTGGCGGACGGGTCCGGCGGGCGGAACTCGAGACGCTTGGCCTTGGGACTGGCCGAATACATCGGGATGCGCACGGCGGCCGAGCGGTTCCGGCGCGAGTACGCCAGGTTGACCGGCGCCTCGTAGCCCGGCACCAGGCGCTTGTAGCTGTTGGTGGTCGGAGCGATGATCGCGCTAAGCGAGCGGGCGTGCTTGAGCAGGCCGCCGATGTAGTAGAGCGCCATCTGGCTCAGCCCCGCGTACAGGTCGCCCGCGAACAGGGGCTTGCCGCTCTTCCAAAGACTCTGGTGGCAGTGCATGCCGCTGCCGTTGTCGGCGAAGATCGGCTTGGGCATAAAGGTGACG
>CAYOTD010001000.1:0-1677 GCA_964406685.1 uncultured Solibacteraceae bacterium
CAAAGCCGCGTTGAAGTTGGCGATTCCCGACTTGCGAAAGGCGCCGCGCGCCACCGAGCCGCGGCTCTCGCCCGGCACGATGTAGGCGAACCGGTCGCGCCGGAGAATCTGCGTCGAGGTGTCGGGATCGCCGATGGTCATGCCGAGAATCGAGGGATCGAGGATGTTGGGCCGGTCGCTGGGCCCCCCGTCCACATTGCCGAACCCCGGCCCGTCCGAGCCGACGTAGAGGGTCAGCGGTGTACCGGACTTGAGCATGGTGACTCCCGACACCTGCCAGCCGTTGGCAAGCGCGGCCCACCAGCGCCCCTCCGCCGCCAGCCGCGGGAGTTCGTAGGAGTAGTTGATCAGCAGGGCATGGGTCGAGTCGAACGTGCTGAGCCCTTTTCTGTCCTTCAGGGACTCGGATTGCCCCTGGCTGCGCCCGGTGGACATGTCCTTGTTGGCGGCGGTGAACGTGTAATCCGGGCCTTCGTCGATTGCCTTACCGAACGTGTAGCTGGCCGACCAGGCGAAACCGCGCCGCAACGGCATTTGCAGGGTCGCTTGAGCGGCGTCCAGGTAGGCGATGCCGCCGTTGAGCAAGTACTTGACGTCGTAGTAACGCGGGTCGGCGCGGCGCAAGTCCACGGTGGCCGTAGTCAGCGGGATCCCTTCCACCGGAACGGCGCGGTTCAGGGTGTAGATGTTCATCAGCTTGAAGCTGCGGCTGCCCACGTAGCCGAGCCGCATCTGCACCAGTCCCGCCAGCCGGCGCTCCAGGGTGAAGTTGTACTGGCGGGCGTAAGCGGAAACCATGTCCGGCGACACGATGGTGGGCGAAGTGCGTCCGCCCGCTTCCACCGGGACCACGTCTTTCAGGGGGGCGCGCAGGTCGGGGTTCTGCACCTGAACGTAGCGCACCGAGGGCAGGTTATAGCGCGCCTGCTGGTAGGTGACTTGCGGAATCGCGCCGAACGAGACGGTATAGGAGGTGCGCGTGACCCAGCCTCCGCCGGGCCGCCAGGCGAGGGCGAGCCGTGGGCTGAAGTTGTTGCAGTCGCAGGAATAGGGGATCTGGTCGAGGTCGTGGATCTCCACCGGCGCGGTTTCCAGGTTGTAGCGCAGGCCGAAGTAGATGTCGAACGTCTTCGCCGCCCTCCATTTGTCTGCGAAGAAGAAGTCCCCGCTCCAGTTCCGGTAGCCGCGCGACAGCTCGCCCAGGCTCACCTCGTACATCGAAGGGGTGCCATAGAGGAAGTTCTGGAGGGCCGAGCGGCCGAAACTGTTGGTGAACCAGATCACCGGCCGTTGGTTGTTGGTTTCGATGCCGTTTAACTGCTGGCGCGACCAGTCGCCCCCGGCGGTGAGCTGGTGACGCCCCCCCGCGGCCTGCTTTGTCCACAGCGCGCCCCAGCGGAAGGAGTTCTGCGCGCGGTCGATAGGAAACTGGCTGTCGGGGCCGAGTTCCTCGATCTGGTAGCCCATGCGCACCCGCGGCCCGACGGCCTCCGGCTCCGGCACCAGCAGAGACCTGACGCGCGTGAAACCGAAGCCGGCGAGCAGTTCCGACCCCGCGCCCAATTCGCGGCACCAGCTCAGCCGCGAGCGGTGGGTGTGGATCTCGGTGTCCGGATTCTGGCCGGCGACAAGCTGGAAGGCGTCGATGCGTTGGCGGTTGAGGGCGTGCAAGGCGAC
>CAYOTD010001001.1:0-1672 GCA_964406685.1 uncultured Solibacteraceae bacterium
TGCTGCGTTTTTTCGGGCAGGTGGGTGACGACCGTCTGCTGCTGGTGAACTTCGGACGTGATCTGCATCTGAACCCTGCGCCGGAGCCTCTGCTCGCACCGCCGGAGGGAATGACATGGCAGACCCTGTGGTCGAGCGAGGATCCCCGTTACGGCGGCACCGGGACACCCCGGATCGATTCCAAAGACAACTGGCGCATCTCGGGGCATGGCGCGGTAGCCATGCATCCAACGAAGAGAGGCAAGAAAAGGCATGCCTGACCTGATTCGAGTTCTTCGCAACTGCGAATTGTGCGCTCTGGAAGCGGACCCCCACTTGCAGGAAGAGTGGCTGGTCACCAACGGGCTCGGCGGATACGCGTCGGGAACCGTGACCGGCGCCATCACCCGTCGCTATCACGGGCTGTTGATCGCCGCTTTGCCCAATCCGCTGGGCCGCATGATGATGCTGAATGGTCTCTCCGAGCGCCTGCGCCTGCCGGACCGCCGCGTGATGTATACGGGCGCGGAGGAACTTGCGGGCATCTCACCGGAGGGGACCCTCGCCCTCAGTGAGTTTCGGCTCGAAGCCGGACTGCCGGTGTGGCGCTACGAGGTGGAAGGGTTCGTTCTCGAAAAACGCCTTTTTCTTCCGTACCGGCAGAACACAGTGCACGTGACGTATCTTCTGCTCTCCGGGAAAGGCAAGCTGCGGTTAGGGCTCCGGCCGGCAATGCATTTCCGTTCGCACGATGCGCCCGTCAGCCAACCGTGCTCGACGGATTACCGATTGTCCGTGTATGAGGACCAGTTCGAGATCACGGGCGCTGAGGACCTGCCCATGTTGCGGCTCATCGTTCACGGTCCGTCGATGGCCTTTACGTTCGACCGCAAGGAAACCTCCTTGATTCCCTATCGCACCGAGCGCGAGCGGGGATACGAGTGGCAGGGGTCACTGTGGAGTCCCGGTTACTTCCGTGCTGATCTGGGCGAGGGCGACCGGACGACGCTCGTGGCGTCAACCGAGGAGTGGGACACGATTCGCGCGCTGTCACCGGAAGGGGCTTTCCGGGCAGAGTTGGATCGCCGCAAGCTGTTGCTGGACGCCGCTCCGCCTCAAGCACAGACGGGACCGGCCGCGGAACTGGTGCTCGCCGCCGATCAGTTCCTCATCACGCCTGTCGGCCGCTCGGAAGACGCACGGGTGCGGGTCTCCGGCGATGAGATGTGGAGCGTTATCGCGGGGTACCCCTGGTTCACGGACTGGGGCCGCGACACCATGATCAGTCTGGAAGGACTCACGCTGATGACCGGCCGCAGAAATGAGGCCGGCCGGATACTGCGGACGTTTGCCCATTACGTACGCGATGGACTGATCCCCAATATGTTCCCCGAAGGCGAAAGAAACGGCCTCTATCATACCGCCGACGCTACGCTGTGGTTTTTTCACGCCATCCACCGCTACGTGCGGATTACCAACGACCGCGCGACGCTGAAGCTCCTCCTGCCCAAGCTGGTGGATATTATCGAGTATCACCGGAACGGAACGCGGTTCGGCATCGGTATGGACCCGAAGGACGCGTTGCTGCGCCAGGGGCAGGAAGGATATCAGCTCACCTGGATGGACGCCAAGGTGGGCGACTGGGTGGTGACGCCGCGGCGGGGCAAAGCGGTGGAGATCAACGCGCTCTGGT
>CAYOTD010001002.1:0-1671 GCA_964406685.1 uncultured Solibacteraceae bacterium
GGACGGCTGGAAGCTGAAATCAAACTGGTCGAAGGTCTTGTTATACGGCAAATGGGCCAGTTGCAGCCGGGTCTTCAAGTAGCGCTGCCGCCGGGCGTCGGATTCCGTGGTCAGCACCTCCAGCAGAAAATCGCCGTAGCTGGGCTCCTTCTTCGCCGCTTGTTCCAACAGCCCTTCCAACCGCGCTTCGATGGCCCCCAGCCCCAAACCGGTCAACCTCTCTTGCAGTTGCTCGATGGCGGTCATAGCGCGCCTCCCGCCGCCACACTCTCATAGGCGGCCAGCGGCCGAATCTCCACTACTGGCGCGGTCTGCCGGATGTGAACCAACGTCTTGCGATCCTGCCGCGCACCCAGCGGAATGCCTTCGTGATGCTCGGGGTTCCGGACGACCACGTGCTTGCGCGGGGCTGCCCCATGCACCGCTATCCGCTGTGCGCCGTAATGCACCTCCACGCCCCCATCGCCTTCGCGCACCCAGACCTCTTTGCCCGCGTAGATCCAGGGCACCGAGTACCGGCTCCCCTGCCAGGAGACGAAGGCGTCCCTCGCCACCTTGCGCAACTCCTCGTCGGCGAATGGATACGGCGCTCGCCCGTTCAGCGGATGGAGGCTCATCTGGTCGGCGTCCCAGCGCGCCATCACCTGTTCGTGCGTGGTCCCGTGCACGCGCTGGTTGGCCACGTTCCACACCCACTGCCGGAGCTGGTTGTTCAGGTCCTCCATGCTATCCGGCTCCCGCCCCTGCAATCCGCACAGGAAGTTTCGCCGGACATATTTCACGCCCGACTCCACCTTGCCCTTGGTCTGCGCGCGATACGGCCGGCACAGCCGCGGCGTGAATCCCCAGTAGCGCGAGAAGTCCAGAAACACCGGGTTCCACACTACCTCGCCCCGTTCATCGATCTCCTGCCAGACCGTCTTCATGCGGTCGTACAGAATCTCCTCGGGAACCCCGCCCAGTTGCCGGAAGGCTTCCTCGTGCATCCGCAGCAACGTCCCCAGCTTCTGGTTCAGCGCCGCCTCCGCCATCATCATCCGGCTGTAGCCCAGCGTGAAGGTGAAGCCCCACAACTGCCGCTCGACGCTGTCCAACTCCAGGCTTCCCAGGTGCCCCCAATCCACTTGCGCCTGCCGGCCTGGCGGTGTCTCGAACCGCCGCACCGCCACCGCTCCGGCCGCCTCGCGCTGCGGTTGCAGCCAGTCCTTCAGGATCGTGTAGCCACCCGGGTAGCTTCGCTGTTTCAGTTCTCGCAACAACACTGCCGCGTTCCACACCCCGGCCTTCAGCCGTTCTTCCAGATACGGCTTGAACCCGTCCAGTTTGCTCGCCGCCGCCGGCCGCGGCCCGTACGCCGGAATCTCGTCCGGCTTCAGCAGATACTTGCGCACGGTCTTGCGGTCAAAGCCCGTCACCGAACTGATCGCCTGGATGCTGAGTCCTTCTCGCTTCAGCTCTGCAAAATCGTTCACTTCCCTCGCCTTCAACAGGTTCGGCACCTCCTCTATTCCAGAGTCGATGCCGGCTAGACCCCCTGTCAGGGGTGGGGAAATTTCAACCGGCGATATGGGGATTATTGCACCGGCGGTGACAAAATCCCGCCACCACGGTTCCGTTGGGTCCCGTGGCGGGCGGGTGCGGGATTTCGAAGCCAGTCGCGCGTTTTTCCGA
>CAYOTD010001003.1:0-1670 GCA_964406685.1 uncultured Solibacteraceae bacterium
CTTTCCCTTGACCTGGATGTTCCTGGCGCCGATCGCGGCCAGCATGGACGCGATGGCTTTCACCGACAGCGCCTGCGAGAAGTTTTTGTTGACGTGCGGCTGAAGGTCGCTCGAACAGATAGCGATGCGGCCGTTGATGATCGTGGGAAAGCGGAGCGAGCCGGGCGGCTGGTTCTCTATCGTTTCGATGAAGCCCGTGTCGGTGAGGTACTGGTTGACGTACATGCGGATCGAGCCCTTGAAGTCGGTCTCGTCTCCGCCCTCGGTTTCGATCAGCGCGTCCAGCATGGTCTGCGCGAGCTGCTCCCAGACCTTCGGCTTGATCTTCGGAATGAGTTTGTTGGTGGCGCTCGCGATCGCCACGCGGGCGCTCGCTTGGTCGATGAATCTGCCGACATTGGGGAACTCGACCGTGGTGGTCTCCAGTTCCATCTGGTACGTCGGTTCCTTGCCAGTGACTTTGATCAGCCTGAGAATGCGGACGCCGAGGACTTGCGAGATGCGCTCGCACAGCACGGCTTTGGCCGTGGCCGGGTCCGGTACGGGCTGAACTTCCGGCGCGCTGTCTGCCTGCGGCTGCTCGGGCCGAGTGCAAGGCGCGGTCGCTGTTCCCGAGAGCACGTCGATGGGGTCGATGCCGCCCGTGCGGCGGCTCGCCGTGGCGAGCGTTCGCTGGTAGTAATCGAGCCGGGTGCGCTGCCGCTGGTTGTGCAGCGCCCGGTGGTGGATGATCAAATCGACAATTTGCTGCTCGCTCAGCCCCGCTTCCGTCCCAAAGCAGGCCAGCGCCAGGTCGTAGCCGCTCTGGCTTTGGTCCTTCAGGTCGTGCCGCTGCCGGAGCCAGGTGTTGCGGAAGCGGAGATCGATATCCATCCAGCTCTTGAGCGTCTCCTCGGGGATGCGGGCGCTGAAGTTGAGAACGAGGGGCTTATCCTGGAAGCGTTCGCTCCACTCGCGGGCGGCGCGCTCCTCCGCTTCCGGATCGGGAATCGCGGCTTCGTCCAGGTACTCCTCGAAGTCGGAGAGGTTGTAGCGGCGGTCCGAGGCGGACAGCAGCGTGACCTTCTTCGGATGTTCCGGGTTCTTGTGGTTAACCGTGCCCGGAATCCGGAGAACGCGCGCCAGGTCGGAGAGGCGGTCGTAGGCCCATCCTTTCGCGGCCGCACGCAGCCTCAGCAGGGTGTGCCATCGGGCCACGACGCGCGCGGCATCGCTCCGCTCCGCATCGGTGTCGAAGACACACGGCTCCTTCAGGAGCCACCAGCAGTGCAAGCCGTTGCCGGTCAGAACGACGAAGCTTGGCTCCATTCCCGCAGGCAGGATTGAGAGCGCCTCCTGGACAGTCCGCGGCAGCGCCTTTTTCCCGTGGGCCTCGGAAAGCAGATCAAAATCGGACCCAATGCCGGCGATCCCGGTCACTTCGCCGGATACGCAGCGGCGCATCGGCCCGTAATCCTTTCCCGCCAGGCCGAGCCCGACATAGACGTCCTTGCTGCCGTTGACGCCGGCAACGTACTCCGCGGCGTCGGGGATGTTGATGAACCAGCGCGAGCGCTTGTCGGGCAGGGTCCAGATGAGGATGTAGGACTCGCCGGGCTTGTCCGCGAAGAGACTCTGGAGAAAACTTCGTGGATCGGTCATGGGCGATCCTCCATGACCGCCAGGAGCGG
>CAYOTD010001004.1:0-1668 GCA_964406685.1 uncultured Solibacteraceae bacterium
CCGGCCGGGCGAGCTGTACGCCTGGGCGGGCTTCGACCCCGCCGGCATTCGTGAAAAGATCGCGCGCCGCGCCGTCACTTCACGGTGAAATCTTCCTTCCCGCCCAGCTTCTGATACCTCCGCCGCCGGCGCGGGGTCCAGGGCCGGCGCCACGCCAACGATGCGGTGTCGCAACTCTCCCCGAGGTGCTCCTGCTCACGCTGGAGACAGATAGAAGAGGGTGACGCGCGGGGTTCGCGCTTCGCCCGGTATCATGGGAGTCTGATCCCTTATGCCGGAATTCAAATCCCTTCCTACCCCTGTCCTTGTTCACATCGCGCAGCAGTTGAGCGTGCCGCTGAAAAGCCTCGTCGCGACCATCGAGTTGTTCGACGAGGGCGGCACCGTGCCGTTCATCGCGCGCTATCGAAAGGAGGTCACGGGCAACCTGGATGAGGTCGCCATCCGCTCGATTGAAGAGAAGCTCGCCTACTACCGCGAACTGGAAGAGCGCCGCGAGACGGTGCTCAAGTCGATCGACGAGCAGGGCAAGCTCACCACCGAGTTGAAGGCGAAGATCGAAACCGTTCTGGAGAAGAACGAACTCGAAGACCTCTACCTGCCCTACAAGCCGAAGCGGCGCACCAAGGCCGGCATCGCGCGCGAAAAAGGGCTGGAGCCGCTGGCCGATTTCCTGTGGGAACAGAAGCCCGGCGAAGCGCCCCTGGCCGAACTGGCGCTGCGCTTCCTCAGCGACGAGAAGGGCGTGACTTCGGCCGAAGAGGCCCTGGAGGGCGCCCGCCACATCCTCGCCGAGCGGATCAGCGAGACGGCCGAACTCCGCCAGGGAGTGCGCCGCATGATGATGGAGGAGGGCGTCGTCGCCAGCCGCGCCATCGAAGGCGTCGAAGACCCCGAGGGCAAGTTCAAAATGTACGCCGACTACCGCGAGCCGGTGGCCAAGATCCCTTCGCATCGCATGTTGGCCGTGCGCCGCGGCGCCAAAGAGGGCGTGCTCTCCTTCGAGATCGAGCTCGACGCGGCGCGGCCGCTCGCGTTTCTGCGGTCCAAGGTCCTGCGCGAACCCGGCGACTGGACCCCGCACCTGGAACAGGCGATCGAGGATTCCTACGAGCGCCTGCTGAACCCGTCCATCCAGACCGAGGTGCGCCTGGAGCTGAAGGACCGCTCGGATGAAGAAGCCATCAAGGTCTTCCGCGAGAACCTGGAGAACCTGCTGCTGGCCCCGCCCGCGGGCATGTTGTCCGTTCTGGCGGTGGACCCCGGCATCCGCACCGGCTGCAAGATCGCCGTGGTGGACGACACGGGCAAGTTCCTTGAAAACGCCGTCATCTATCCGCTGGAGCCGCGCAACGACCTGGCGGGGGCGGTCAAGACCCTGGCCTCGCTCATCGCCCGGCACAACGTGCGCGCCATCGCCATCGGCAATGGCACGGGCTCGCGCGAAACCGCCGGCTTCGTGGCGGACTTCCTGCGGCAGGCCCGGCTGGAGCAGGTCTTCAGCGTGGTGGTGAGTGAATCCGGCGCATCGGTCTATTCGGCCAGCGAGATCGCGCGGCAGGAGTTCCCCGACCTGGACCTCACCGTGCGCGGCGTCATCTCCATCGCGCGCCGGTTGCAGGACCCTCTGGCCGAACTGGTCAAGATCGATCCCAAGTCGATCGGCGT
>CAYOTD010001005.1:0-1666 GCA_964406685.1 uncultured Solibacteraceae bacterium
CAGCGAGTGGAACCGCAGGGGTGGGGAAACGAGCTATGCTGTCTCGAAGCCCGGGTCCGGCGCCGAGTAACCGATCCCGGCGCGGAGGAGTCCGGATGCTCGTGATCTTGCCCGCAGTGCTGATGTTCGCGCCGTCATTGGCTGTTGCCGCCCCACCCGCCCGGTCTCCCGCGCCCCGCCGGCCGGCCGCGGTCGCCTACAAGGCCGAACCCGGCGTGTCGGTGGTCGAGGTGGCGAATCCGGTGTTCGAGGAGCGCCTGCTGTACGGCTTCTACTGGGCGCACACCATCTGGCGCTGGACCGCTCCCGAGTTCGCCGTGCTCCTGGATTCTCCGGCTGCAAGCGAGCCGGTCCAACTGGCGTTCGAGGCCCTGGCCCCGAAGGAGTTCATCGAGCAGGTGCCGCAAGCCGTGCTCACCGCCACGGTCAACGGCGTCGAGGTGGGCAGGCGCGAAATCCGGGGAGAAGGACGGCTGGACGGCGGCTGGGAGGTTCCGGCGGCAGCGCTCAAGACGTCGCCGGCGAAGGTCGTATTCACTCTCGACAAGGCTGCGCACGTCCGGAACCACTCGCCGGAGAGGATGCCGGAAGGCCAGCCCCTGGGACTGATCGTGCTGAAGATCGGGCTGGTGGTCAACGAGGAGGCCCCGATGGCGCGCGCCACCGCCGTGAACCTCGCCCGCCAGGGATACCAGCGGTTGGTCGCCGAGCGCCGGCTCAAACTGCCGGAGGATCGGTACCGGGAGATCCAGAGGCTGTTTCACGACATCCCGGTGTGGTCCCACACCTGGTTCGGAAACGTGAAGATCGAGAAGACGCCGCTCGACCTGTGGATGGTGCAGCAGATCCTTTATGAAGTCCGGCCGGACTTCATCGTGGAAACCGGCACCTGGCGCGGCGGCTCGGCGCTCTATTGGGCGCACATTCTTCAGGGCCTGGGCCTGGCGAACTCGCGTGTGCTGACGGTGGACGTGCAGAACATCAACGCCAACGCGGCCGCCCACCCGCTGTGGCCGAAGCACGTGCGTTTCTTTCAGGGGAGTTCCACCGACCCGAAGATCGTCTCCGCCATCCGTGGCATCGTGAAGGGCCGGCGGACTCTGGTGATGCTGGATTCGGACCACTCGATGAAACACGTGCTGGCCGAACTGGAGGCCTACGCGCCGATGGTCACCAGCGGCAGCTACCTGATCGTGGAAGACACGCACATCGACGCGGTCCCCACCTATCCGCACTTCGGCCCGGGCCCGGCGGCCGCGGTGAAAGCGTTCCTGGAACGGCCGGCGGGCCAGTTCTTCTTTGTCGACGAGGAGCGCGAGGCGATGATCATAACCTTCAACCCCGGCGGCTGGCTGCGCCGGCGGTGAGACCGATGCCACTGTTCGAAGCACCGGACCAACGCCCTATAATGGTCCCATGTCGAAGGCCACCGACGCCTACATCCAGCACAACCGCGGGCGGTTCCTCGAGGAACTGAAAGCTTTCCTCCGCATCCCCAGCATTTCGACCCTGCCGGAGCACCAGGGCGACATCGCGCGCGCCGCGCAGTTCGTCGCCGGCAGCCTCAAAGCCGCCGGCATGGAGAATATCGAGATCATCCCCACGGACCGGCACCCGCTGGTCTACGCCGACTGGCTGCACGCGCCTGGGAAACCCACGGTGCTCT
>CAYOTD010001006.1:0-1663 GCA_964406685.1 uncultured Solibacteraceae bacterium
AACTGGTGCGAGATGTAGTTGCCGTTGCGGGGGTTATAGACGCTGACGCTGGAGTAGTACGGGTAGGCCATCAGGGAACGCTCGCGCGTGATGGTCGCGGCGCCGAGACCGCCGGTCACCTTGCCCGCGTAGGGGTTGGGTACCGCGTCGTTCAGCTTCTGGCCGAGCTGATAGCGGGTGTCGGGATTCACCTGGTTGAGATTGTAGCTGTTGGCGATGAAGTGGTTGCCTTTGTTGCCGGCGTAAGTGGCGTCGAACATCCACTCCTTGAACTGGTGCTGAACAGAGACGTTCCACTGTTGGGTCAGGGGGGTGGTGGGATCGTTTTCCGTCATGCTGACGCCGAGACCGAGAAGCGCGCCGGGGCCGGCGGCGGAACCGGGCGATTTCAGAGGAGCGTAGGGCAGCCCGTTTTGAAGCTGCACGATGGGCTGGCCCGGACCGGCCGCCGCGTAGGTTGTGGTGGTAGTGGAGAACAGTTGGGTGTTGCCGAAGAAATCACGGTAGGCGACCTGCGGATAGAAGATGCCGTAGCCGCCGCGGACGACGGTCTTGCCGCTGCCGGACAGGTCATAGGCAAAGCCGAAACGGGGGCCGAAATCGTTGGTGTCGTTGCCCATCCACTCGCGCGGCTGGCCGTTCTTGCCGGCGTAGACGGTGATACCCTTCAGGCCGGTGGCCGGATCGGTGCCGGCGGGATCGAAGTTGATGATGCCGTCGTGGCGCTCGGTGGCCTTGGGCTGGTAGTCGTAGCGCAATCCCAGGTTCAGGGTCAGCCGCCGCGTGGCCTTCCAGTCGTCCTGGAGGAAGAAGCTGTAGGAATTGCCCTCGAACATGTTGCCGAGGATGCTGTCGATGTAGACGCTGCTGACCGTGCCGAGGAGGAAGCCCGCCATGTCGGAACCGGTGCCCGCGGTGGATTGCGGGTTCTGCGTAAGACCACTGAAGCGGTAGACGCCCGACAGCCCGCTGCCCTGCTTGTTGCCGCCCTGCATCATGCGCAGGTTGAAGCCGATCTTCAGGGTGTGATTGCGGGCGACCTTGGTTACCATGTCCTGGATGTCCCAACTCAGGGAGGCGCGGGTCCCGTTGGCCTGGCCACCGATGTTGCCGTAGCCGAAGGAGATGTCGGGCATCTGGTCGTCGGGCACGATGGAGGGGAAGCCGAGCCGCGAAGGCCAATTTTTTCCGGCGTTGATGGCCTGGAAGATGAAGGACTGGCGGCTGATCCCCACGCGTAGGTTGTTGATGAGAGTGGGAGAGAAGACGTGGGTGTCGGAGACGATGGCGTTGCGGTTGGTTTGGTCGTCGACTCGGTCCTGGCCGACGGTCGGGTCCAGGAAGATCGAGTTGCCGCTGGGATTGTGCTCGGCGTGGGTATAGCGGACGAACAGCGAGTTCGTCTCGCTGAACCGGTGATCGACCTTGGCGTGAAGCTGGTTCCAATCCACGCGGCTGATGGAGGCGTCCACGTAGTTGTTGCTCTGGGTGTAGGCGTTGCTGGGCGCGGCATTCGGGCTGGGCCAGAAGTTAAGGATCTTGGTGGAGATGGGATCGAAACGGGACTTGGGAATCACGTTGCCGGCGAACAGGTCGCGGATCTGGCCGCTGCCGTTGGGGTTGGCGCGGATATCCATGCTGTCGGAGACGAGCAGGATGGCTT
>CAYOTD010001007.1:0-1663 GCA_964406685.1 uncultured Solibacteraceae bacterium
CTCTGCAATACAGCCGGCCGGCGAAAAAGGGCTGTCTGTCCCCGGTTTTCGCCCGAACCGGCTTGCCCCACGGGCTGCTAGGCCTGAGTTCCTCATCCGCGTCCTTTTCGACTTTCGCCGCAGAGCGCGAGCGCCGCTTCTGAGCCCAGTACGGCGGGTCCCCGGGCCCGCGCAGGACACTCGCGTCCCGCCTGATGAGCCGTTGCCGGGACAACCCCAGGTGATCTGGAGTTTCCGCCGCGTCTCGCAGCCGGTCTATCGCTTTGCCGCGCCCGAGGCCGGACGGTCCTGGTCAAGCGCCCGCCGCAGTAGGGTCTTGATGATAGCCTGCCTGCTGACGTTGAGGCGCGCGGCCCGCTCGTCGAGTTCCCGCAGCATGCCCTGAGTCAAGTCCACGTTCACTCTGCGAACCGGCCTCACCACCGTGAACTGACCGGTGAAGAACTTCGAAACATCCTCTCCGCGAGTGGCCATCTCGGCAATCTCCTCGGCGGAAGCTGTGGGTCTAGACTTGGTCGGCATAGGCTTCTTCTTCCTGCCTGGTCGCTTTCCAGGCCGTGATCAGATGATAGAACTCTCCGTCCCGGTCTCTGCGGATTTCGAAGATCACCGAGCACAACCGGCCACCGCTCCAACCGATGGCGCGATACTGCTCGGGGGCGTCGCACCTCCTGTCCACCAGATGGGCTTGGTCGAAGATCTCCTGCGCCTCCTCCAGGCTGACGCCGTGTTTCCGCTTGACACGGCGGTTCTTCTCCGCCTCGAAGTGAAAGCGCATGGTTGATATAACACTTATACCATGCCAGGCCGGCTCCAGGGATTGCCGGAACCGGTGCGCGTGCGGAGGCGCCCGCAAGCCGCCGTACTAAGATGAATTCAGAGAAACGAGATCGCCATGCCCACTCCATCCACACGCAGAAGATTCGTTAGCATCGGCGCCGCCCTTCCAGGGCTTGCCGCCCGGCCGGCCATGGCTGCCAGACAGGAGCCCACGCTTTCCGGCGCCACGGTCTACACCCGTCTGGGCGTCCGCCCCGTCATCAACGGGTACGGCACCGTCACCATCCTGGGCGGCTCCATCATGCCCCCCGAAGTGGTCCGCGCCATGAACGAAGCCAGCCGGTTCCACGTGAACGTGCCCGAGCTTCAGGAGAAGGTCGGAGCGCGCCTGGCCGAGATCATCGGCGTTCCCGGCGCCACCGTCACCGGCGGAGCCGCCTCCTCCATCACCATCGCCACCGCGGCCTGCCTGACCCGTGGCGATCGCAAGAAAGCCTCTCTGCTGCCGGACACCTCCGGCATGCCCAACGAAGTCATCCAGCCCAAAGCGCACATCTCCGGCTACGAGGCGCAGATCCTGCTCACCGGGGCGAAGATCGTGCGCGTGGAAACTCCCGCGGAGATGGAGCGCGCCATCGGCCCCCGCACGGTCATGTTGTTCTACGTGAACAAGAACGAGCGCGAGGGCGCCATCTCCCGCCAGGACTTCCTGCGCATCGGCAAGGCCCACAACGTGCCCATGTTCAACGATGCCGCCGCCGACGTCCCCCCCGCCTCGCGCCTTTCCAGCGTCTTCAAAGAGGGATTCGACCTGGTAGCCTTCTCCGGCGGCAAGGGTCTCTGCGGACCGCAAAGCGCCGGCCTGCTGCTGGGCCGCAAGGAC
>CAYOTD010001008.1:0-1663 GCA_964406685.1 uncultured Solibacteraceae bacterium
CCTGCGGGGACGCCACTTTCAGGAGGTGCCCGACATCACGGCCCGCATCTGCGGCATCTGCCCCATCGCCTACCAGATGAGCTCCGCGCACGCCATGGAGCGGGCCTTCGGCATCCAGATCGATCCCGCCGTGCGTTTGTTGCGCCGGTTGTTTTACTGCGGAGAGTGGATCGAAAGCCACGTGCTGCATGTCGCCTGCCTGCACGCGCCGGACTTTCTGGGTTGCCAGGATGTTATCGAAATGGCCCGGGATCACAAGCCGGCGGTGGAGATGGCGCTGCGTCTCAAGCAGATCGGCAATCACATCGTCACCGTGATCGGGGGGCGGGAGATCCATCCCGTCTCGGCTTGCGTGGGCGGCTTCTACCGCGTGCCCTCGAAAGCCGAACTGCGCGCCCTCAGAGAAGATCTCAAGTGGGCGCTGGACAGCTCCATCGCCCTCGCCAAGCTGGTGGCGGGCTTCGAGTATCCGGATTTCGAACAGGATTACGAGTTCGTGTCGCTGTCCCACCCGGACGAGTATCCGTTCAACGAAGGCCGCCTGGTCTCGAACAAGGGTCTCGACATCGACGTTTCCGAATACGAGGACCACTTCGTCGAGCAGCACGTCAAACACTCCACCGCTCTGCATTCGCAGTTACGCGAGCGCGGCTCGTACCTGGTGGGGCCGTTGGCGCGCTTCAATCTGAACTTCGAGAAGCTGCTGCCGGTAGCCAGGCAGGTGGCGGGCGATATTGGCCTCACCGTTCCGTGCCTGAACCAGTTCAAGAGCATCATGGCGCGCGCCATCGAGACGGTCTTCTCGGTCGAAGAGGCGCTTCGGATCGTCGATGTCTACGAGCCGCCCGCGCGTCCGCGGGTCGAGGTGAAACCGAAGGCCTCCACCGGGCAAGCTGTCACCGAGGCGCCTCGCGGTAGCCTCTATCACCGCTACATCCTTGACGACCGCGGACTGGTCCTGGCCGCCAAGATCGTCGCCCCGACCTCGCAGAACCAGAAACGCATCGAAGACGATTTGTGGCGCTTCGTCCCCGGACTGCTGGACAAGCCGGTGGAGGAGGTCACCTGGAAGTGCGAGCAGGCGATCCGGAACTACGATCCCTGCATCTCCTGCTCCGCGCACTTCCTCAAGGTGAACATCGAGCGCGAGTAGGGGCGGGGCATGCCTCGCCCGGACCTCATTATCGGCGTGGGCAACGCCGACCGCGGTGACGACGCGGCCGGCCTGCTGGTGGCGCGCCGGTTGCTCGAGTTGGGCTTCGACGCCCGCGAGCAGACCGGAGAGGCCGGCGCGCTGCTCGATCTGTGGCGCGATGCCCGCCATGTGATACTGGTGGATGCGGTGGTCACCGGGGCCGAACCGGGCTCCACTTTCGTCTGGGATGCCACAAACCAGCGGCTGCCGCGCGAAGCGTTCCGCTGTTCGACCCACAACTTCGGTGTCGCCGACGCGGTGGAGTTGGGCCGGATGTTGGATTGCCTGCCGCCGGTGGTCGAGATCCACGGCATCGAAGGAGCGCGGTTCGAGATGGGAGCACCGCTGACGGGAGCCGTGGCCGAGGCGGTGGAGCGCGTTGCCGGGGCCATCGCCGACGCTCTCAGACATGATCGAACCCGCACCGCCCGCGACGACTGAGCCGCGCATCACGCGCGCCCGCGTCCT
>CAYOTD010001009.1:0-1657 GCA_964406685.1 uncultured Solibacteraceae bacterium
TCTCCCCCGACCCGAAGGGGTCTGCCCGGCACGGAAGGTCGGGATCGGGAACCGGGCCCGGCCATCCTGAGCCTCGATCTCGGCACCCGGACCGGCTGGGCGCTGCTCGGCCGCGACGGCTCCATCACCAGCGGCTCGGAGTCCTTCAAGCCCCGACGCTTCGAGGGCGGCGGCATGCGTTACCTGCGCTTCAAGCGCTGGCTCACCGAGGTCAAGCAATCGGCGGACGGGCTGGATGCGGTGTATTTCGAGGAGGTGCGCCGCCACGCCGGGGTCGACGCCGCCCATGCCTACGGCGGCTTCATGGCGCAGCTCACCGCTTGGTGCGAGCACCACCGGATCCCGTACCAGGGCGTACCCGTCGGCACGATCAAAAAGCACGCCACCGGCCGCGGCAACGCAGGCAAGGACGAGATGATCTGCGCAATGCGGGCCAAAGGCTTCCGCCCCGTCGATGACAACGAGGCCGACGCGCTGGCACTGCTGAGGTGGGCGATCGCGACGCAGGAGGTGCCGGCATGACAAATTCGTCGGGAACGAATTTGGACCGCATAGCGGGCCGTGCAGCGGCGAGCCCCCGGGATGGGACGAGCAGCGCACCCAGCCCCCACTATCGTTGCCCCCTCGGGCGCCTGCAACCGACCCGCCCGGACGTCGATGCCATCAAACGCGACGGCTGGCGCGACCAGGGCATCCTGGTGGTCTCGCTCGACGACGAGCGGCTCGACTGGGTCGAGCGGGAGCTGGTGAAGCGCATCGGCGAGCGGCTCTACGGGCGCCTGGGAGACGGCCATGTGGAGCGTTGACAGGGTGGCCGAGCGCTTCCGGGAGGCGGCTCAAACCGCCCACCGCCTGCCGCCCGTGCGGGTGCAGGGCTACTTCAACACTTGGCCCGCCATCCTGCGCCAGCCGTGGGAGACCTACTCCGGCGACGACGTGCGGTACCGTTTCCCCCCCGACCCGGCCGCCATCGACCGCATGGCGGAGACGATGCGCTGGGTGCTGTGGCTCACCGAGGAACAGCGCCACCTCGTCTGGATGCGTGCCGAGGAACGGGGGTGGCGGGAGATCTGCCGCCGCTTCGGCTGTGACCGGACCACGGCTTGGCGGCGATGGCAGAAGGCGCTGCAGATCGTGGCCGATGAGCTCAACGGCAAGCGGCAAGCACACGGCCGTCGATGAGCAAAGGACGAAGCGGACCGCCCGTTCGATCGTTCGCTTGACAAAAGAGAGCTGCGTGGGATTAATAACAGTTATTAATTGGTAGGAGTCCAAACCATGCCGACGAGTGTCGCCCTCAGCCCCCATTTCGAGGCGTTCATCCGAGAGCAGATCGCCTCCGGTCGCTACAACAACGCCAGCGAGGTGGTTCGCGCCGGCCTGCGTTTGCTGGAAGAGCAAGCGCAGCGCAACGCCCTGCAGATGGAAGAGCTGCGCGCCGCCATTGCGGCCGGTCGATCCAGTGGTCCGGGCCGCCCAGCCGAAGAGGTCTTTGATCGTCTGGAGGCGAAGTATCGAGCTCTCGCGAAGCGCCGGACGAAATGACCCGGCTGGTCATCACCCCGCTCGCAGAAAGCGACATCGAGGAAATCGGCGACTACATCGCCCAAGACAATCCAGGCCGAGCCGCTGAAGTTGGGGGGGCGCGTGTTTCCGC
>CAYOTD010001010.1:0-1656 GCA_964406685.1 uncultured Solibacteraceae bacterium
GGAGCGCGAGCGCGGCATCACGATTCTCGCCAAGACCACCGGCGTGCGCTACCGCGGCGTCAAGATCAACATCGTCGACACGCCCGGCCACAGCGATTTCGGCGGCGAGGTGGAGCGCGCCCTCAAACTGGTGGACGGCGTCATGCTGCTGGTCGACGCCAGCGAGGGGCCGCTGCCGCAGACGCGCTACGTGCTCATGAAGGCGCTGGAGGCCGGGCTGCCGCCCATCCTGGTGATCAACAAGATCGACTGGCCCGACGCGCGCATCCAGGAGGTGCTGAACGAAGTCTACGACCTGTTCATCGACCTGGACGCGCGGGAGGAACAGATCGATTTCCCGATCCTTTACACCAACGCCAGGGCGGGCGTCGCCAAGTCCTCGCTGGAGGACGACTCCGCCAACCTGCGGCCGCTGTTCGAAGCGATTCTCGAACACATTCCGCCGCCCGCGGGCGCCGATGACGGCGTGCTGCAACTGCTGGTGGCCAACCTGGATTACAGCGACTACCTGGGGCGCCTGGCCATCGGCCGGGTGTTCAACGGCACCCTCCGCCACGGCGACGAGGTGGCCATCGCCAAACTGGATGGCTCCCTCCACCGCACGCGCATCACCAAGCTCTATTCCTTCGAAGGCCTGGACCGCGTCGAAGAGACCGTGGCGCCGCCGGGCTCAATCGTCGCACTGGCGGGAGTGGAGGGCATCACCATCGGCGAGACCGTGACCGACGCGGAGAACCCCAAGGCGCTTCCCCACGTTCCCATCGACGAGCCGACCATCGCCATGACCTTCACCATCAACACCTCGCCGTTCTCGGGCCGCGAGGGAGCGTTTGTGACCTCGCGCCACCTGCGCGAGCGGCTGGACAAGGAGCTGCTCACCAACGTCTCGATCAAGGTCGAGGAATCCGGCGGGCCGGACTCCTTCAAGGTGATGGGCCGCGGCGAGCTGCAACTGGCCATTCTCATCGAGATGATGCGGCGCGAAGGGTACGAACTGGCGGTGGGCAAGCCGGAGATCCTGACCCGGTCCGTCGACGGGAAGCTGCACGAGCCGCTCGAGTCGCTGACGGTGGACTGCCCGGAGCCGTTTATCGGCGTGGTGATCGAGAAACTCGGCGAGCGCAAGGGCAAGATGGTGAAGATGGTGAACCACGGCTCGGGACGCGTGCGTATCGAGTTCCATGTGCCGTCGCGCGGGTTGATCGGATTGCGCAGCGAGTTGCTGACCGACACCAAGGGCACGGCCATCATGAACTCGCTGTTTCACGGCTACGTCGAGTGGCAGGGCGACATCCCGGCCCGGCCCACCGGGTCGCTGGTGGCCGACCGCGCGGGCCGCGCCACCGGTTACGCCATCTTCAATTTGCAGGAGCGCGGCGAGATGTTCCTGGAGCCCGGCGCCGAAGTCTACGAAGGCATGATCGTCGGGGAGAACGCACGGCCCCGGGACCTGGACGTCAACATCGTCAAGGAGAAGAAGCTGACCAACATGCGCGCCTCCACCGCCGACGACGCCATCCGCCTGGTGCCGCCGCGCCTGCTCAACCTGGAGCAGGCCATCGAGTTCGTCCGCGACGACGAGCTGGTCGAGGTGACGCCCAAGTCAATCCGGCTGCGCAAGAAGATCCTGAAGGCCAACCAGCGCTAAATCTCCAC
>CAYOTD010001011.1:0-1648 GCA_964406685.1 uncultured Solibacteraceae bacterium
GCGCAGCGGGTCGTGGAGCTCGTACACGCGCCGGGCGAGCATGGCCACGATGGCGTAGGCCGCCCGGGGGCCGAGCACGTTCAGCAGCGCGGCTAGTCCGCGCCGATAGGTGTCGGCGAACCAGGTGAGCACGCGCGCGGATGCCGGGCTCACGAATGAACCCGTTGCGGCGCCAGGCCGAAGCAGGGCAAGGTCATCGACGTTGCTTGCCTGAAGGCGCGACTGCGGACGCGGGCCGGGTACGGCTGACATCGGTTGGTGCTGCGACAGCCCGATTCCTGATAGCGCGGGTTGTCACCTGCGAATTGCACGTATAAAACATGAGCCTAGGTTCTCAGTCTGTCAATTGACTTATCAGATCGTGCCGGCCGCGTCGGCGCGCCGCGAACAGGAAAAGGGCCACCAACAAACGCCGCGACCGGGAGCGAGAGCGTCATCGCCGCGAGATTCTCGCGGCGGCGCTCGACCTCTTCTCCCGCAAGGGCTTTGCGGACACGAGCATGGCCGAGATCGCTGCGCAGGCGGAGTTCGCGGTCGGCACGCTGTACCGCTTCTTCCGGGACAAGGAGGCACTGTACCAGGCACTGATCGCCGAAACGGTCCGGGAGTTCGCGCAGGCGGCGTCGGCAGCGCTCGACGCGCCCGGCACGGAGATCGAGAAGCTCGAACGCTATATCGAAACGAAGGCCCGACTGTTTGTGCAGCACATACCGGCCGCCCGCCTGTACTTTGCGCAGACCGCGCTCGCCGCGTACTCGCCGGCACTGGGGCTGAATCGCGAAGTCCGCGCGATTTACGACGGGGTGGTGAACCGCCTCGAAGCGCTCATCCGCGGCGCGGTGCGCAAGAAGCTGCTGGTTGACATCGAGCCCCGGCTGCTCTTTCTGGGCCTGGAGGGGGTCAGCAACGCCTTCCTGCCCGCGCTGGTGGAACGCCCTGAGGATTTCACCGCCGAGGACATGGCGCAGGCGACCAAGCGCATCTACTTTGAGCGCGTCAGGCTGCGCCCGCCCCCGGCCGAATGAGCACCTCCGCTGCGCGCCGCGTGCAGTCACGCACTTGCGGGGCTGCCTGCCGTACTGAAGAACAAGCCGGAGAAGTACAAGTAGGCCGCCAAGATGATCGCGAGGACGATGCCGGTGTGGATCACGTCCCACTTGGTCCAGGACCGGCCCGCGGCGCGATCCGTCGGGTGCCGGTGCGCCATCGTCAGCCCGAGCGTCTTCTGGGCCGGAGGCGGGGCGGTCACCAGGCTCACGCCCACCATGATCACCGCACTGAGCAGGAACAAATACACCGCGAACAGCAGAAAGTTGATGTTGCCGAACATGACGAGCGGGTGCGTGGCCCACGTCGCGGCGGCGACGATGCCCTTGTCAAGACCGCCGGCGTACACCTGGCAGCCAAGCTTGGCGAGTCCCAGCATGAAACCGGCGATGAGCGATGCAAGGGCCCCCGAGGCGTTGATACGCCGGATGAAGACGCCGAGGAAGAAGATCGCAGTGAGCGGCGGCGCGAGATAGGCCTGCACGCTCTGGAGGTATTCGTAGAGGCCGGAACTGATGTTCTGCATCACGGGGATCCAGGCGATCCCGGCGAGCACGACGACGCTGGTGGCGAGGCGGCCGACGGTCACCAGCTCGCGCTC
>CAYOTD010001012.1:0-1647 GCA_964406685.1 uncultured Solibacteraceae bacterium
TGGCCGGCAGCGTGGCCGCCTTCTTCGCCGAGGAGGCCAACCGGGCGCTGGTGGAAGGGCTGCGCGCCGCCGGCCTGCGGCTGGACGAGCCCGAGGTGGAGGCGCCGCCGCCGGAGTCCGCCGCGGCGGCGTTCTTCCGGGGCAAGACCTTCGTCCTGACCGGGGCGCTGGAAAGCCTGACGCGGGAGGCGGCTGCGGAGAAGATCCGCTCCCTCGGCGGCACCGTCACCAACTCGGTCAGCAAGAAGACCCACTACCTCGTGGCCGGCGCCGACGCCGGCTCCAAGCTGGACAAAGCGAAATCCCTCGGAGTCCAGATCCTCACGGAGTCAGATTTTCTTGCCCGATTGACTGAGATCTGATTCACTTCGTCCCGAACGAACTTCGAACATCGAAGTAAAACCAGTGTTTAGAACAAACTGAGCCGTCTCGAATACCGGATTGACTTCAACGTTCGATGTTCAACGTTCGATGTTCGATGTTCAGCTTGCATTTCTGCCTTTGCCTTCTTCTCGCCTTTGGGGTAAAAGGGGCACTATGGTCAATCCCATCACCGACCCGGAGATCCTGGACGGGTACAACACCGACGCCCTGGGCTACCGCGGCGCGCCGGAGGGCCTCTTCCGCCCGCGCGACGAGGCCGAGGTGCGCGAGATCCTGCAGTGGGCCTCCGCCAACCAGCACCCCCTGACTCCCGTCGGGCTGCGCTCCGCCACCACCGGCAGCTGCGTGGGGCCGCAGGGCTTCCTGCTGAGCCTGGAGCGAATGGACGCCCTGACGGATGTCCAGCCCGACTCCCTGACGGCGGTCTGCCAGCCCGGCGCCAACCTGGGCGAGCTGAAGCGCGAGCTGGAGGGACAGGGCCTCTTCTTCCCCGTGGACCCCACCAGCGAGAACGACTGCACCGTGGGCGGCGCCGTGGCCACCAACGCCTCCGGCGCCCGGACCCTGAAATACGGCGCCATCCGCCGCTGGATCCGCCGGCTGCGGGTGGTGTTGGCGTCCGGCGAAATCCTGGACCTGAAGGCGGCCGCCGTCGACAAGAACGCCACCGGCTATTTCGGCTTCCAAGACCCCATCCAGTTCTTCATCGGCTCGGAAGGCACCCTCGGCATCCTCACGGAGATCGAGCTGCAGTGCCTGCCGCTGCCCCCCGACTACCTGGCGCTTTACGCTTTCTTCCCCGACGAGGCCTCCGCCCTGGCCGCCGCCACGGCCATCCGCTTCCGCGGGGTGGGGGTGCGCTGCCTGGAGTACTTCGACAACGCCTGCCTGGACCTGCTCCGCGACACCCAGTCGTTCGTCGTGCCGGCGGACGCGGGCGGCGTGCTCTTCATCGAGCAGGAGGCGCCCGAGGGCGGCCTGCACCTGCTGCTGGAGGAATGGGCCGACCGCCTGGAGGCCTTGGGCGCGCTGGTGGACGCCACCATGGTGGGCGACACCGCCGCCCGGCGCCAGGAGATGCGCGACTGGCGGCACGCCATCCCGGCCACCCTGAACGAGCAGGGGGTACTGGCCAAGGCTTCCGGCGGGGGCAAGCTCTCCACCGATTGGGCGGTGGACTGGCGCCGCATTGGCGCCGTGCTGCCCCAGGCCCGGGCGCTGTGCCGCCGCGAGGGGGCCGAAGCGATCTACTGCTTCGGCCAC
>CAYOTD010001013.1:0-1646 GCA_964406685.1 uncultured Solibacteraceae bacterium
CGTAATTCCAGTACTCGACCGCCGCCTGCAACAGTGCCGGATCCTGCCGCAGGTTCCAGTGCCGCTCCGCGCCCTCGGGCCAGTGCGCGATGATCTTGACGCCGCGGGCCACAAGCGGCTTCATGCGCGGCGCCAGCGCCCGTGCCTCCTCCGCGTGCAGGCTGTAGGCCAGCACCACGTCGGCGCGTTCCAGATCCGCCGGCAGCGCGGTAGCGTCGCCATAGGTGAGCGTGATACGGCCCGCGCCCCAGCGCTCCTCAAACCGCCGAAGCGCGTCGGGGAGCGACTGGCTCAGCCGCGTCAGCGCGACGATGCGCAGGGGCTCGACGGCCTGGCCGCAGCAGACCGTCAGCCCCAGCATCAGTAACAGGCGATACGGCATTGCCTCCTAGAGCTTGATCCGCAGCCGGAGGGAGACCAACCGTCCCGGCGACGGATAGTAGGCATAGTACGTGCGGTTGAGCAGGTTCTCGGCGCCGCACTCGAAGGAAAGATGGCGCCCGACGGGCACATTCAGGCCCGCGTCGAGCACAAAGAAAGGATCGTAGGCGCCGTAGACGCCCTTGGTCGTGTCGGTGTTCTGGTCGCTGCTGAACATGCGCGAAACATATCGGGCGGTCACGGAACCGCTGAGACGGCGGAAGACGCCAAACAGGGACTGGCTGGCCACGTGCGCCGGCACGAAGGTCACCCGCTTCCCTTCGGTCGCCCGGATGGCCGGATTCTCCAGAATGGTTGCGTCGTTCCAGGTGTAGCTGGAGGTCGCGAACAGCCACGAGCGCACCGGCAGCCGCGCGCCGACCTCGAGGCCGTTGGTCCGCCCGCGCGCCGCGTTCACCACCGGCCGGTAGTTCCCCTTCGGGTCCACGCTGTAGTCGGTGCTGCGATAGATCAGATTAGACGTCCGGTTCTGGAAGAGAGCCGCGTCCAGCTCGACGCGGTTCGCCCACCGCCGGCTGGCGCCCACTTCCACCGCCAGCAGCCGCTCCGGCTCCAGGTTCGGATTCGCCGCATAGGTGACGCCCGAAGCGGCGCGCCAGGTGCGGTAGAGATCATAGACCGTCGGACTGCGGAACGAGTTGCCCACGCTGCCGCGGAAGGCGATTTCGCCGGGCCCGCGCCACATCGCCGCCGCCTTGGCCGAAAGGTTCTGGTTCGACCGGCTGCCCGTTTCTGTGGTCTGGCTCCCCACGCCGTAACCGCCGTCGTAGGTACGCCAATAGTCGTAGCGCGCTCCCGTGACCAGGTTCAATCTTTCGGCCAGATGCCACTCGTCCTGGACATAGGCGCCCTCGTTGAGGCCCTGGCCCTTGGCCTTGCCGATCACCGTGGCGTCTTCCAGGCGCCGGGCCCAGTTCGGCACGGAGCTTTCCGCCAGGCTGCTCTCGTCCTGGCGCAACTCGGTTCCCATGGTCAGATGATGGCGGGAGGCGACCTTTTGCGTGTACTGCGCCTCGCCAAACCAGGACTGGTAGGGCCGGTCGCTGATCGTTCCCGGACCGCCAGCCGCCGTCGAGCCGGTGCCCGGAGAGGAGTAGTAGTTCTTCGGCGCGCGGATGCGTCCGCCGCCGAGCCGAAGCCGCCCGCCGTTGGCCAGCTCGTGATGCAGCCGACCCGACAAAAGCCAGGACTGGGTCTGACCGTCG
>CAYOTD010001014.1:0-1645 GCA_964406685.1 uncultured Solibacteraceae bacterium
CTGGCTGGGCGGCCACGAGCCGGGCAACATGCTCGGCCTGCTCGTATGCTTCGCGAAACTCCTCCGGGACAATGTCGGTTTGATCAAGGGCAACGTAGAGTTCACTCTGCACTTCCTTGCACGAGCCGAGCGCAATGTCAAAAAAACGTCGCTTGTCCTCAAATGAATACCGACCGTGCGCCTCTGCGATGTTGCTCATCGGCGATACGGCTGCCGCGCGAAGCTGCCAGCGGAGGTCGCGATCCTGCTCGAATCTGTTACTCTTTGTAAGCCGGTAAACGACGCGCGCAAGCGTACGAGCCTCCCGCCAGCACTCCAAATCCTCGAACCTCGTAATCGCCTGGGACATTCGTATTGGCCCTCTTCTGTCTGGACGGCCGCATGGCCGAACCGCCGAACGGTCGCTCCGCCGAACCGCCGAACCACGGCAATCGCATTGACTCTAGCCCAGTTGCCCATTTCCTGGCCGCCGCTCATAATCCGCGGATCCGGCTGCGATACTTCGCCTCCAGCGGGTCGTTGTGCGCGTCCCCCTCGGGAACGTTGGCGCTGACGTAGATGGGCGGCACAAGGCCGGCAGCGAGAAACAGCTCCACCACGCGGCACACCAGCGAATTGATGATGAAGCTCCCGGCCAGGAGCGACGTGGGCGCGACCCGCCCGGGCAAGCCGGGATACGCGACCGCCGCATCTCCGGGCTCGCCGCACGTATCCAGGACGATGTCCGCCGCTTCACACAAGCGCTGCCCGCTCGGGTGGCGCGGCGGGACGCTCCGGGAGTGCTTGAGCGACGTCAACGCCAGGACCGTGAGGCCGCGCCGCTTGCCCTCCAAGGCCATCTCCACGGGGGCGGCGTTGATCCCCGAGTTCGAGATCACGAGCAGCACTTCGCCCGGCCGCAGGTCGTGCCCGTCCAGAATGACCGCGGCAAGGCCGGACACCCGCTCTAGCCAGCCGCTGACGTCGGGGCGCGTGAGCGGCGTCAAGAAGCCTTCCTGGATGATATTCACCGGGACGAGGCCGCCGGCTCGATGGAATGCCTCCTCTGCCAGCGCGTGGGAATGCCCGCTCCCGAAAACGTGGAGCAACCCCTCGTCCCGCATCGCCGCGAAGACGGCCTGCGCCGCCTCCTCCAGTCGCTCGGCCTGCGAGGCGGCAATGGCGTCGAGTTGCGCCAGGATCGCGTCGTGGTAACGGGAGAAACGGCGGTCAGTCATTGATGAGCCCTCGATAAGTGGCGCCCGGCACGATACAGCCCAGCACCCGGGGCCCGCTGGCGCCGGTGACGCGCGGGAGATTGCCCGGCCGGCCGACGGCGGTCAAGTACGCCAGCGCCGCAAACGCCATCGCCTCCACCGCCCTCCCGGGGACACCGAGCGCCTCTGCCGGGAACACCGCGCACTCCGGCAAGGCATCGGCGAGGCCGCGCATGATGGTCGCGTTCTCGGCGCCCCCGCCCATGACCACGACCTCCCGGATCACCGCGGAAGGAAAGACGAAGGCGCGCAGGTTCCGGGACACCGACTGGACGGTGAACGCGGCCAGCGTCGCCAGCCCGTCGACGGCGCCCGCCCCGCTGTGCGCCAGCCGTTCGCAGAACGCCGCCACATAGGCCGGATTGAACGTCTCGCGCCCCGTGGACTTC
>CAYOTD010001015.1:0-1639 GCA_964406685.1 uncultured Solibacteraceae bacterium
CGAGTCCGTGAGACAGGCGGCGGAGTTGATCCGCGCGGGACGCCTGGTTGCCTTTCCCACCGAGACCGTCTACGGGTTGGGAGCCAACGCGCTCGACCCCGCCGCCGTGCGGCGGATCTTCGAAGTCAAGGGCCGCCCCACCACCAGCCCCCTGATCGTGCACGTCGATTCCGTCGACATGGCGCAGTCCCTCGCCGGGGAATGGCCGGAGGCCGCCGAGGCCCTCGCCCATCGGTTCTGGCCGGGCCCGCTGTCTCTCGTCCTTCCCAAGCGCGACACGGTTCCGGATATCGTCACCGCCGGACTGCCCACAGTCGGCCTGCGCATGCCCGCGCATCCCCTCGCGCTCGACCTGATTCGCGCCGCCGGCGTTCCCATCGCCGCGCCCAGCGCCAATCGCTTCTCCCACTTGTCGCCCACCACGGCCGAACACGTTCGCGCGGGCCTCGGCGACGCCGTCGAGATGGTGCTGGACGGCGGCCCGACAAGTGTCGGCATCGAATCCACCGTGCTCTCCCTCGTGCTGGGCCGTCCCCTGCTGCTGCGCCCGGGCGCGGTGACTCAGGAAGCCATCGAAGCGCTGATCGGAGAGATTACGCTGGTGGATACCGTCCCGGGAGCGCACCCCTCTCCCGGCCTCCACCCGCGCCACTACAGCCCGCGGACGCCGCTCTATCTGGTCGAGGCCGGAGCGCCGCTGCCCGCCGGTTCGGGCGCCCTGCTGTGGCGAACCGCCGAGTCCCCCGCCGCCCGCTCGATCCGCATGCCGGACGATCCCGCCGGCTACGGGGCCCAGCTCTACGGAGCGCTCCACGAACTCGACCGGCAGGGCTGGGACTGGATCGCGGTGGAACGTCCCCCCTCCGAGCCCGCCTGGGCCGCCATCCTGGACCGGCTGGGGCGCGCCGCTACCGGCCGCACCCTCTAGGACTCATTCCGGAGTGTTGGAGCAGGACCCGGGGGCGGCGAGAGCCGAACGGACAACCCCGCTCCCGGTTCCTCACCACTCCATCACCGTGCGGATCAGTGTGCGGACGGCCACGCCGGAGGGGCCTTTGGCCTGGTGGGGTTTGGCTTCGCCGAGCCAGTCCGTGCCGGCGATGTCCAGGTGCACCCAGGGGGTGTCGCCGGCGAACTCCTTCAGGAAGATCGCCGCCGTGCAGGCGCCGCCATAGCGGGTGCCGATGTTCTGGATGTCGGCGAAGGCGCTCTTGAGCTGCTCGCGGTACTCGTCGTCCAGCGGCATGGGCCACAGCTTCTCGCCCGCCCCGCGCGCCGCGTCCAGCACGCGGTTCAGCAACGCTTCGCAGTTGGAAAACGCGCCCACATTCACGCTGCCCAGGGCCACCGCGATGGCGCCGGTCAGCGTCGCCACGTCCACCAGGTGCGTCACGCCGAGCTGTTTGGCGTACGTGATCGCGTCGGCCAGGATGAGGCGGCCTTCGGCGTCGGTGTTCAGCACTTCGATGGTCTTGCCCGAAAGCGATTTGACGATGTCGCCGGGCCGCTGCGCGCGGCCTCCCGGCATGTTCTCCACCGCCGGGACGAAAGCGGTCACCGCCACCGCCGGCTTCAGCGCGGCCAGGGCGCGCATCGCCGCCAGCACGGCGGCGCCGCCCGCCATGTCGGCTTTCATCTC
>CAYOTD010001016.1:0-1638 GCA_964406685.1 uncultured Solibacteraceae bacterium
CGGCGGGCGGGCCGGTGCGCCGGAGCCGGGCCAGGTCCTCGGCGCGCCAGTCCTCGGGCTCAGCCGTGGCGAGGCGCCCCCGGAGCGACCGGGCCTCCGGGTCCGGTTCCAGTCCCGTGTCGAGGATCAGCGGCCGGCATCCGCGCGCCGCCAGCGCCGCGGCAGCCGCCATCGCGCTCAGCCCCGACCCGATGATGCATATCTCGGCGTGCATGGCTCTTTAACCGACTACCGTCCGATCGTGCTCGTGCTCGTTATCGTCATCATAATCGTCATCGTGCTCGTAATCGTACTCGTAATCGGACCTGGGATCTGGGACCTGGGACCTGGGGACTGGGACCTGGCAATTTATGGATCTTTAATCCCAAGAACGATTCTGGCCGGTCACCGGTCAACCGTCATCGGTCAATCCGCAATTCGCAATTCGCAATCCGCAATTCTCACTCCCGCTCGGTCAGCTCCCGCACGTCGATCTGGTAGCGCCGCAGCAGCGCCATCACCTCGCGGCGGGACAGGCGGCGGCCCTTCTGGATCCGGCGCCGCGCCCGCAGCGCCGCCGGCAGCAGCTTGAGGGCGCTGCCGTACGACCACAGCAGGTTCAGCAGCGGCCGGGCTCGGCCGTGCTCCGCCACGAACCGTCCGGCCGAGCCCTTCCGGCGCGCGGCTGCGACGGCGTGCCCCGCATAGCGGCGCAAGGTCCAGAACGGATTGAGCAGCAGCAGCGGCAGGGGGAAGTTCTTCACCGCCAGCAGCAGACGGTTGCGCTCCACCAGCATGACCTTGAGCGGCGAGTAGGCGCCGGCCGTGGCGGAGTGGCGGTGCACCACCCGGGCCGTGGGCACGTACCACGCCCGCCAGCCCAGCAGCCGGGCCCGCATCCCCAGGTCGGCGTCGTCGCCGTAGGCGAAGAACGTCTCGTCGAAGCCGCCGGTGTCCTCGAACACCCGCCGGTGGTAGAGCGCGGCGCAGGCGTCGGGCCAGAGGATCTCCTCGTCCCGGTCGTACTGGCCGGCGTCGGGCTCCATGGTGCCGCGGCCGCGGTTCTGGCCGTCCCAGTAGATCAGGTGGCCGGCCTTGTCGATGACGCCGGCCGGCTCGTGAAAGAGGATCTTGCTGCCCAGCATGGCGATTCGCTCGTCCGGCCGCCCGCGCCGCACCAGCTCCTCGAGCCAGTTCGGGTCGGCCACCGCGTCGTTGTTGAAAAGAGCGATCCACTCGCCCCGCGCTTGCGCAAAGCCCAGGTTGTTGCCCCGGCAGAAGCCGGTGTTCTCCTCCAGACAGATGAGCGTGGCGGGCGAAAGTCGCTCCGACCAGGCGCGGAGGATTTCGGCCGATCCGTCGGTGGAGCCGTTGTCCACCAAGATGAACTCGCGGTTGAGCCAAGTCTGCCTCTCCAGCGAGGCCAGGCAGTCGTCAAGGAAACCGGCGCCGTTCCAGTTGAGGACGATCAGGCTGACCAGCGGCTCATCGGCCTGGGAATGGGACATCGCGGATTCTCCGGCGTGGGGGACCGGCCCCCTTGGCCTGTGACGGGATTCGGAATCGAAATGCCATTGTATCCCCGATGGGGGACGGGCGCAACCGATGGACGGGAGATTGCAATTCGGGCCGGCTTCGGCCACAATGGGCACACGGAGG
>CAYOTD010001017.1:0-1636 GCA_964406685.1 uncultured Solibacteraceae bacterium
GTAGGGTGTGACGACCTCACGTTCCACTGTCCATCGTTCGCCCAGGCCAGCCTGCCCATCGAGTCCAAACAAGGACAGAACCCGCACCGGATCTTCTTGCCGTTCGATGATCCAAGCGAGCCAGTCGGAGTAGGCCTCTTCGCGTTGCCCCGCCAACCATCGATGCGAACCGATCTCCAGACAACCGCTCAGCGGATCACCGACACCGGGGAACAGCAAGCGGCTGGCTTGTTGGATCAAGCCGCCCAGGCGCTGCGCAGCCAAAGTGGCATCGTTCTCGGCCGCCTCCACCATCCTGCGAAGCGGTTCAAGAGGGACATCGGCGATCGGTCCCACGGGCAGCCGGTCGGCGAGTCGGGCCCACGTCCTTAGGACGGGAGCCAGCGTTCTGGCTCTGGCGCACACCACCTATTATCAGGCTTGGACGGCAATTCTGGACGATGCAGTCCGATAGACTGGTGCTTTACGCCATGATGCCGGACAGCAAGCGCCGCCTGCTGTACAACAAGCGGGTCGCCCCGAACACGTTCGTGTTCTTCTTCCATAAGGGACCCAGCGAGACTTCCTGGAGCGTCCGCGACTACTCCGTGCCCGGCACGGTTGGGCTCCGCTACGCATCCGATTTTCAGGATGCCGCCGGCCGCATCCCACTGGCGTCCGAGATCCGCGCGGCGGCCGAATACGACTTCCCCGCGCCGGCGCATCCTACCACCGACCTGGACCACTGGCACGCCGTGATCCGCGCGAAAAACGCCGAATACCTCGCGGGCGAGTCTCCGGTGGCGCCGCTGGCGCCGATCCTGATTCCGCAAACGCAACCATCCGACGGGACCCTCGCGCCCTCGTTTCCGGTCCTCAACCTGCCGAAGCTCATGGCATCACCGAAGGCGCGAAAACGCGGCGACATCGAGCGCATCCTGCATTCGGAAAATAGCGAGGACTATGTAACCTGGAACTTCTTCCAGTTGCTCGAATCGGTATCGGCGTCATGCTGGTGGCCAGCGCTCCTGAGGCTATCCGGGATGAACTCGATTGACCCTGCCGATACGCCGGGCGTCCGGCTGTGGCAGACTGTCGCCGCGCCGCGAGCGTATGAGGCGCTGAGCCGGGAGCGCATGCGGACGTCCGACAATCCCGGCTGGCGCGAACGCAGCCTGGACATGAACCCGGTCGAAGGCCCGTCCGAAATCGATATCACCTTCGAGGGCCGAAGCTACATCATCTATGTCGAGGCGAAGCTGGGCTCCGACATTTCATTGAGCACCACCTACGATCCCGAACGCAACCAGATTGCCCGGAACATCGATTGCGTCCTGGAGGTTTGCGGCAAGCGCCGCCCGGTGTTCTGGATGTTCGTCCGGGACCGCCAGCCCACAAGAGCATACGTTCAACTGATGGATCGGTACCGGACGGTCGCGGAGCTGAACCGCTCTTTACCGCACCGAGCTGCAGCACGCCTTGAGGAAGTTACCTCCACCCTCGCGGTTGCGACCTGGTCGGAATTGCTGGCCCTGCTGGCCGGCCCGAACCGGATTGGCCTCGAAGCCGAGGTCTATCGAGAGCTTCACCGCCGTGTTTCCTTCGGCGCGTGTCAAGCACTTTGAGACACCCGGCATGGGAATTTACTGACTTTCCT
>CAYOTD010001018.1:0-1636 GCA_964406685.1 uncultured Solibacteraceae bacterium
CCGGCCGAATCCGGCCAAGCAGATCAAGGGCGGCATCGCCGAGCGCGAATCGCCGGTGTCCGCCTCCAACGTTTTAGTAGTCTGCCCGTCCTGTCACAAGGCGGTGCGGATGGCGCACAAAGTGGAAACTGTCGGCGACAAGGCGCGCCGGACCAGGGTGTGCCGCAAGTGCGGCGCGCCGCTGGACAAGAAGTCGTGATGAGGTCCGCGAGAGTCAGATGAAGCCCAGATTGAGAGAGCACTACACGAAAAACGTCGTCCCGGCGCTGGTCAAGGAGTTCGGGTACCGGAACGTCATGGCCGTGCCCAAGCTCGACAAGATCTCGCTGAACATCGGTCTCGGCGACGCTACCCAGAATCCGAAGCTGCTGGATCCGGCCCTGGCCGAGTTGGGGCAGATCGCCGGCCAGCGCCCGGTCGTCACCAAGGCGCGCAAGTCGATCGCCGCCTTCAAGCTGCGCGAGGGCATGTCGATCGGCTGCACGGTGACTCTGCGGGGCGACCGGATGTACGAGTTCTTCGACCGGCTGGTAAACGTCGCCCTGGCGCGCGTGCGCGACTTCCGGGGGGTTTCCACCAAGTCGTTCGACGGGCGCGGCAACTACACGCTCGGCGTGCGCGACCAGCTCATTTTTCCCGAGATCGACTACAACAAGGTTGAAAAGGTCAAGGGGATGAACATTTGCATCACCACCACGGCAAAGACCGACGCCGAAGGCCTCGCGCTGCTCAAGCAGATGGGGATGCCGTTCCGGCAGTAGCCGGAGGGGAAGCGGAAAGGGACGCAACAGGAGTAGAAAGGGACTCGAAATGGCAACCACCGCCAAGATAGCCAAGGACCTGAGACTGGCCGAGGCGAAAGCCGCCAAGAAGCCCAAGCTGCGGTGCCGGCAGCGCAACCGCTGCAAGCGGTGCGGGCGTCCGCGCGGCTACATGAGGAAGTTCGGCCTGTGCCGGATCTGTTTCCGCAAACTGGCGCTGGCCGGTGAAGTGCCCGGCGTCATCAAGGCGAGCTGGTGAGTCCGTGGGGAGGATAGTGTAGGATGACATCGGATCCGATTGCCGACATGCTCACGCGGGTGCGCAACGCGCTGGGCGCCCGCCACGCCAAGGTGGACGTGCCCGCCTCGCATCTGAAGATGGAGATCGCCCGCATCCTCAAGGAAGAGGGCTACATTCTCAACTTCAAAGTAGTGGAAGACGGTTCGCGGAAGTCGATCCGCCTCTACCTGAAGTACACTCCGGCCAACCTGCCGGTCATTGCCCACATCGAGCGCGTCTCGCGCCCCGGCTGCCGCGTTTACGTGGGCAGCAAAGAGGTCCCGCGGGTGCTCGGGGGGATGGGCGTCAACATCCTGACGACGCCGCGCGGCGTTATGACCGGTTCGACGGCGCGCAAGGAAGGGGTGGGCGGAGAGGTGCTCTGCCAGGTCTGGTAGCCTGGCGGCCGCCCGAGATCGAGGGTTTCACCATGTCAAGAGTTGGAAAAAAGCCGATTCCGCTGCCCAAGGGCGTCAAGGTCCAGGTCGGCGCCGAACTGCTGGTGGAAGGCCCGAAGGGCAAGCTCACGGTGCCGATTCCCAACGGTATCCGGATGGCGCAGAAGGACGCGACACTCGAAGTGCTGCGCGACGGC
>CAYOTD010001019.1:0-689 GCA_964406685.1 uncultured Solibacteraceae bacterium
GGATCTCCCGGATGATCGCCAGGCCGTCCCGGCCGCCGTCCAGGGCCTGCCGCGGCTCCCAGCGCACCTCGGGCATCAGGCTCGGAATCCGGTCGCTGGGGATGTAGGGGGGATTGGCGGTGACGAGGTCGGCCTGCCGCCCCCGCAGGGCCTCGGCCACCGGCTGCCACACAGATCCCCGCAAGAACGTGACGCGCTCGGCGACTCCCTGGGCCGCGGCGTTGCCGCGCGCCACGCGCAGCGCCCGCCAGGAGATATCGGAGGCCAGGACCGTGGCCCGCGCGAGTTCGCGCGCCAGCGCGATGGCGATGGCGCCGCAGCCCGTGCAGAGGTCGACGAGCAGCAGACCGGGGGCTGCGGGGTGGGGGCTCGCGGCTCGCGGTCCCACCGCCAGCGGATCCGTCCCCCGGCAGACCGCCAGGGCGGTTTCCACGAGGAGCTCGGTCTCCGGGCGCGGCACCAGGACATCGCGGCTCACCGCCAGCGGCAGCGACCAGAACTCCCGCGCGCCGACCAGGTAGGCGAGGGGCTCCCGCCGTTCCCGGCGCTCGAGCATCGTCAAATATCGGGCGAACTCCCGAGCGGCAAGGCGGCGCTCCGGGGCGGCGGCCAGCCGCCAGCGCGGCACCCCCAGCGCATGCGCCAGCAGACACTCGGCATCCAGCCGTGCGCTGGCGATGCCGGCCTGC
>CAYOTD010001019.1:699-1629 GCA_964406685.1 uncultured Solibacteraceae bacterium
GGACGACAAGACCGGAGCGGCCAGCGCCAGGCGGCCCGCCTGCGAAAACAGGTCCCGCAGCGTCATGACAACGCCCGCAGCCGCTCGGCCTGATCGTGCAGGGTCAGCGCCTGGATCAGCGGATCCAGGTTCCCTTCCAGGACGGCGGCCAGGTTGTGCAGCGTGAGCCCGATGCGGTGGTCCGTCACCCGGTTCTGGGGGAAATTGTAGGTTGGGATCGGCGATCGCGATCGATGGCCTCTTTGCGGCGGGTCAGTTCCTGCTCGTATAGCCGGGCCCGCAGCACCTTCATGGCCTTGGCCTTGTTCTTGTGCTGCGACTTCTCGTCTTGGCAGGTCACCACGAGCCCGCTGGGCAGGTGCGTGATCCGGACCGCCGAGTCCGTGGTGTTCACGCTCTGGCCGCCGGGGCCGGTCGAGCGGTAGACGTCGATGCGCAGATCGTTGGGGTTGATCTGGATGTCCACCTCTTCCGGCTCGGGGAGGACCGCCACCGTCACGGTCGAGGTGTGGATGCGCCCGCTGGCTTCCGTGGCCGGCACGCGCTGCACGCGGTGCACCCCGCTCTCGTACTTCAGCCGGCTGTACACGCCCCGGCCTTCCAGCGACACCGTGGCCTCCTTGATTCCCCCGATCCCGGTCAGGTTGCCCGACAGGCTCTCCACTTTCCACTGCCGGGCCTCGGCGTAGCGCAGGTACATGCGCAGGAGTTCGGCGGCGAACAGCGCCGCCTCCTCCCCGCCGGCCCCCGCCCGGATCTCGAGGATGATATTCCGCTCGTCCGCCGGATCCTTGGGAATCAGGAGGAGCTGCAGCGACGCTTCCAGCGCCGCGCGCCGGGACGACAGCGCCTCCACTTCCGCCGCCGCAAGCTGCCGCATCTCCGGATCGATGGTTTCCGCCAGCAAGGTCTGGGCATCTTCCAGTTCGT
>CAYOTD010001020.1:0-1624 GCA_964406685.1 uncultured Solibacteraceae bacterium
GAAACGTCTGGAAGCGCTGCGCGTTGGCCACCGTCACCGGGTCGCCGGATTCGAAGTTGAACACCACCCTGTGCTCGGCGCCGTGATATTCGAACACGCGCCGGATGTCCTTCCACAGCGAGATGCCATAGAGGAATCCGAGGAAGATCAGGATGCGGATGATCCCGTCCACCAGGTTGAAGGCGATCCGGCCATGCAGCGGCGGATACAGGACCTCGATCCGGGTGGTCAGCCACAGGGGAACGAACTTGTAGAGGAATACGAAGAAGCCGAACGAAAACGCCAGGTTCAGCCCCATCAGCCAGCCGGGAATCTGCTTCGGCTGCTTCTTGGGATCGTTCTCGTCCAGCGCGGCGTTGGCCGAAAACTGAAGGGCCTTGATCCCCAGCCACATCGCCTGCCCCAGCGTGCCCACGCCCCGGATGCCCCAGTACTTGAAGATCGGGTACTTCTCGGAGACCTTGGCCAGCGGCGCTTCTTCGGTGACCACAGACCCGTCGGGACGGCGCACGGCGACGCAGTAGCTGTGCGGGGCGCGCATCATGACGCCCTCCATCACCGCCTGGCCGCCGACAAGGGTCTCCTCGCCGCTCTCCAGGATCGGCAACAGTTGCGTATGCGCCGCCAAACGTAGGAACTGCCGGACCAGCAAAGGGGAAGACTCCTTGACTTCAGTATATCGCACGCCCGGAAGCCGTCCTCACCGGCCCTTCGCCCGGCGGAAGCGGTTGCGTTCGGCGGGCGTCATCTTTTCGGTGGCGTACTGGAAGATCAGGCGCGCCGCGCGGTCCTTCCATTCCATCAGAAACGCCTCCACCGGCTTGGGCTCCTTCTTCCACGCCTCGCGCAGGAACCAGCCCAGGCCCTGGTGGACCACCCGCTCCTCATCCATCATCATCGGGCCGACAAAGGCCAGCAGCGGCGCCACTTTCGGCTTTCCCTTGAGCAATCCGAGCATGGCCACCGGCACCGCACGCCGTTGAAACTTGAGTTTCGATTCGCGCCAGGACGCCAGCAGCTTGAAGTCGATCCGGCCCTCCTCGAGCAGGGGCGCAAGGATCTCGCCGCAGAGCACATCGGTGTGCGCCCAATTACCGATGCCGGCCTCGAACCACTTGGCCAGCGCGAGGACGGCCTTGGCGTCCATCTCGTCGCGCAGATCCTTCAGGAAACGAATGGCCAGCGCGCCTTCCTCGTATTTGCCGCTGGGGAACAGCAGTTCGCCCAGCTTGAGGAAGCCGCGCAGCTTCATCTTGCGGTAGCGCTCCGCCCACTCCGGCCGCTTCTCGATCCAGAGTGGATCGTCTTTCTCGAGCAATCCCCAGGAGTCGTAGCCTTCCTTGAAGTAGCGCGCCCACTTGCCGGCTCCGGCCGGATTGGCGTGGGCCGCGCAGTACTGGCGGATCTCTTCCGCGAGCGCCTGTGCTTGTTCCATGCAGCCAAGTCTAAACCCGAAGCATCCAGGATTGGTATAAGGAAAGTTCTATGCGATTCGTCACATTTCAATCGGGATCGGGCGCCGTCCCCGGCATTCTCGTCGATGGCAAGGTGATTGACCTGACCGGCGCCGGCTTCCCGGACCAGCCGGCGGTGATCGCCGGCGGAGAAGCGGCGCGCGCGGCCG
>CAYOTD010001021.1:0-1621 GCA_964406685.1 uncultured Solibacteraceae bacterium
GTACAGGCGTGGGCGGCGGCGCCTCCCGCCGGAGCGGTGTATGACGCGGCCTCGGTCACCCTCCTGGCGCCGCTTCTGCGTCCGCCGAAGCTGATCTGCGTGGGCCTGAACTACCGCGATCACGCGGCGGAATCCCGGTCGCCGATTCCCGACGTGCCCACGATCTTCGCCAAGTTCACCACCGCCATCATCGGCCCGGGCGCCAGCATCGTGCTGCCGCGCTCCTCAGCCAAACCGGATTACGAAGCGGAGTTCGCATTCGTCATCGGCAAAGGCGGCCGGCACATCGCGGCGGAGAACTGGCGCGAGCACGTCTTCGGCTACACCATCGTCAACGATGTCAGCGCGCGCGACTACCAGAAGGCGACCACGCAGTGGACCATCGGCAAGAGCTTCGACACCTTCGCGCCCATGGGCCCCTGGATCGTTACCGCGGATGAGATCGCCGACCCGCACGCCCTCGACATCGAGCTGTCCATCGGCGGCGAGGTGCTGCAAAGCTCGAACACCCGCAACCTGGTCTTCCCCATTCCCGAGCTGGTCCGCTTCCTCTCCAGCGTCTTCACCCTCGATCCGGGCGATGTGATCTCCACCGGCACGCCCGCCGGCGTAGGCTTCGCGCGCAAACCGCCCCGCTGGCTCCGCCCCGGCGACGAAGTCCTCATCCGCATCCAGGGCATCGGCGAGCTGCGCAACCCGGTGGTCGCGGAGTGAGGCTGGAGCGGAATCGGCCCTAGCGGCAATAGGGGCGCGGCCTGAGACGGTCTCCCGGCTCTCCAGGAAAGGCGCATTTTTCCACCACACGCTGTCACAAAACCGCCGCCGCGGACTGTTGTATGTCTGTAATGAGGCTGTGCCCGATGGAGGTCGATCCGACGCTAGCATTGAGTTTGGCTGCCCAAACCAATCCTGAATCCGATCCTCTGCGGGCGGCTGTCATTCAGGTCTTCGACAATTCCAGGGAAGCTCTACTGCGATACCTGGCCTGTCTGGGATTGCGCTCGGAGGAAGCCGAGGATGTGATCCAGGAGACTTTCCTTCGGCTGCACACGCACTTGCGCGACGGCGGGCGGGCCGAGAACCTTCGCGGGTGGTCGTTCCGGGTTTCCCACAATCTGGCTGTGGACCTTCAGAAGACACGGCGGTTTGGCGGAGACGTCGTCCTGGAGAAGGCCGACCCGGGTCCCAACCCCGAAGAACAGCTCCTCGACAGAGAACGACGTCACCGGTTTCAGGCCGCACTCGGCACGCTTTCGCCTCAACAGCAGCATTGCCTCTATCTGCGGACCGAGGGGTTCGGCTACAGGGAGATCGGGGAGATCCTCGGGATCAGCGTCTCGACCGTCGCGGAGATGCTGCGGCGTGCGATTCGGAAGCTATCAAGGAACCGCGATGAGTAAATCGTCCGTCCATATCGGCAGCGATCTACTGCTCGCCCAGTTGGATGGCGAGCTTTCGCGCCGGGACTCCGTGCGCGTTGCCGCTCATCTGGAATCGTGCTGGCCGTGCCGGGTTCGGCTGGCGGAGATCGAGCAGACCATCGCCGACGTAGTACGGCATCGCGACAGGGTTGCGGCCCGGGTACTGCCGCCGCAGCCCGGCCCACGCGCGCAGTTCATCG
>CAYOTD010001022.1:0-1617 GCA_964406685.1 uncultured Solibacteraceae bacterium
AGCCCTGTTGGACCGGTTGACCGCGGTTCGGGACGGTGCTATAGCGGAGGGAAGGACTGCGCTGAGGAGGTGATTCAATGGCCGCTGGAAACCTCGGCGTTCGGGCAGTCGATGGGAATAGCGGTTTGGCCGTGCCGGGGGCGCGCGTATGCCTGCGGTGTGGGGAGTGTGTCATCAGCCAGTGCACGGCGAACCAGGACGGCTTCGTGGAATTCCGGTCCGTCTGCGCCGGCTGTTACGGACTGACCGTCACGGCCACCATGTACCGGTGCGTCAACACATGTGTCGAGATCCGGGCGAACCAGACTCAAACAGAGACCGTGAAGATGTACCTGCTGAGGCGGATCTACTTCACCATCTACTACGATGTCGCGGACAACGCGTTCAAGCGGGCGGCGGAGACCTGGGTGGCGGAGAACGTGGGGCCGCAGTGCGGGTTGGAGGTCGTGCTGATGAAGCCGGTGAGAACGGAGGCCGATTTCCGGGATAGCTGGGCCGCGGTGGCGCAAGAGGCACAGCTCCCGGGAAGGGGCGTGATGGAGGGGCACCTGTTCACGCACGCTTCCAAGGGCGACACGGAGGACGGCCTGGAGTTCACCAGTCAACAGCCGGATGGCACCCTGGGCCAATCCGAGCTGGCTTTGCTGCCGAAGCTGAACTGGGAGACGGAGGGGAAACTGGTGCTGCACGGCTGCAACACCGGTTTGAAGGGGACGCGAGGATGGGCGCCGGCGGAGGAGTTGGCGAAGGGACAGGGGGTCAAGACCGTCGGGCAGTCGGGGTATTCCTACTTCTCTCGAGATTCCAGCGTGTATCAGGAGATCGACGCGGCCAGCGTGAAGGTCTACCTGTGGGCCTACCGGCGGGGGAAGAACGGGGCGCTGGGAAACGGGCTGCAAATGCAGGGAATCGAGTTCTAGGGTGCGAAGGAGGCGATTCCTATGAAAGCGGCCGGATGGGCCAGCCTGGGGTTGGCGCTGCTGTTCTGGGCCGGAATCGGCTGGCGGCTGGTCCGCTACCCGGAGAACCACTTGGGATTCAACGTGTTGTGGTCCCTGGTGTTGTTCGCGGGCATGGCGCTGGTGGCGGTGAGCCGCCGCATGCTCACGGGCCGGTTTGACGGACAGATCTACGCGCTGCTGGGCACCGCGCTGGTCTCGGCGGTGGCGGTTCTGCTGATCTACAGACTGAACGTCCTGATCCCTTACGAAGTCTGGCTGAAGCGCGGCATGCCGCCACGGCCTTTCTAATCCACTATCCCCGGCGGAGACGCGGTAGAAGGCGGCATTGCCGTATACTGAACTCGACCGGGAGAGCAGGGTGGGAATCCCGGCTGAGGAGGAGCAGGTCATGAAGCGTGGAGGGATCGTTGCGCTTGCCGTTCTGGCCAGCGTTTCGGTGTGCCGGGGCGATCGCATCCTGGACATCGTCAATCTTGTGAGGCTGGACAGCTACTCGGCCTTTCTGGATACGAAGCTGCATGCCCACGACGGGGACAACCGGGGGTACGGGGCGGCGCACGACGCCGCGCGGACCGACATCTATAACTCGTTCTCGTCCTTTGGCCTTACTACTTCGCTCGATCCGTTCACTTACTCCGGCTCCACTTATTACAAT
>CAYOTD010001023.1:0-1616 GCA_964406685.1 uncultured Solibacteraceae bacterium
ACCGCGAGATAGTGAAAACCGCAAAAACGAACTAGAGGGACGGGGATATGCAGACGGACGACAATACATCAAGCTGACGCGGAAGTACTCGAAGCGGTTCAAGCAAGGCTGGAAGCCGGCCTGGCCCAAGGGCGCGTTCAACAAGGCCCAAACCGTCATGGCGAGCGTGGCGTCGCCCTCCGGCAAGGACGGGCTGAGCCGCGTGGACACGGAGGATGGCCGGGTCACGCAGCGGCTGCTCGCGAACCGGGAGGGGTGGTTTGCCACACCGTTCCAAGGTGGCGCGGCTTACGTCTATTTCGCCGTGGACGACTCGTTCAAGGCGGACGACGTGATGAACGCCACCGTGGATGTGGAGTATTTCGACGCCGCGCCCGGCTGGTTGGGGGTGGAGTTCGACGGGAGCGACGCGACTGCTCCCTTCAATGGCGCGTACAGCCGCAGCGAGCGAATCACGCTGACGGGCGATCAGCAGTGGAAATCGGCGCGCTTCAAACTGGACAGGGCCCGCTTCCTGAATTCGCAAAACGCGGGCGCGGATTTCCGGTTGGCCGCCGAAGCTCCAGCGTTTGCTGTCGGCAAGGTCACGCTGACCCGCCGTTGACAGCGCCCCACGCGAATAAGGTTTGGCCGGTGACCGCTAGCAAGCCTGCCCTCCGGCTATCCCGGAATCACCTCGGGCCGGGCCGGCTCGCCGCGCCCGCGGGCTTCGAGCCAATCACACGCCGCGGGCAGGATGCGGCGCCAATGCATGGTTTGGGCGCGCTCCCAGGCGCCACGGCGATACCGCTGGTAACGGGCGTCGTCGCCCACCAGCCCGACGATCTCATCCGCCAAAGACTCCGGCGTTTCCTGTTTGGCGACGAGGCCGGTTTGGTCGTGGAGCGTGGATTCCCGCAAGCCAGCCACCGGATACACTGCCGCAGGAGTTCCCATCGCGTTCGCCTCAATCACGTTCAACCCCCAGCCTTCCCGAACCGAAGTGTGCAGCAGCAGGTGCGATTCGCGGAGGATGGCGTCCTTCTCCTCTTCCGAGAGCAGGCCGGTGAACCGCACGGCGTCGCCCAGTTGGAGCTCCGCCGTCTCCCGCCGCAGCGCCGCTTCCGTGTCGCCGCCGCCGACGATGGTCAGGTGGGCTGCGAGGCCGCGCCGGCGCAATTCGGCCAGCGTTTGAATGCAATGGCTGACGCGCTTGTTCGGCGCGAGGCGGCAAACGACTGCCAGCCGCAACGGCTGCGTGATGGCTTTGGCGGGCAGTTTCGGCAAGGCTTCGGTGTTGACGCCGTAGCGAATGATGGTGACCCGCTGCACGCCGTGGCGTTGCAGGTGGTCGCGCGTGGATTCGCACGCCGTCCAGAACATCTGCCGCCGATAGGCCCAATGCGTCCAGCGTTCCTGCCAGCGCCCCAGGTGCGCAAGCGGCCAGCGATAGAACGTGTCCCAGATCGGCCCGAGCACTTCGTGGACGTAAGCGACACAGTTCGTCCGGCACCACCACGGCGCATACCACGGAATGCCGTGATGCTGGTCCATCACCAAATCGAACGGCTTCTGGCGGCGATACCATTGGATGGCGCGGAGCACCGACGAGCCCTTGCCGCCGGCGCGAAGGTAAT
>CAYOTD010001024.1:0-1614 GCA_964406685.1 uncultured Solibacteraceae bacterium
CGCGCTTCACCACCCAGTCCGGAACGGTCTCGCGCACGCGGATGCCGGTGATGTGGAGCACCTGGTCGTTCAGGCTCTCCAGGTGCTGGATGTTCATGGTGGTCAGCACATCGATGCCGGCGTCCAGCAGTAGTTCGACGTCTTCCCAACGCTTGGCGCGCTGCGAGCCGGGCACGTTGGTATGGGCGAATTCGTCGACCGCGCACACCCGCGGGCGCCGCGCCAGGATGGCGCCGGTGTCCATCTCTTCGAAGCTCGAACCGCGATACTCAATCCGTTTCCGCGGAATCAACTCCAGCCCCCCGGCTTTGGCGATGGTGTCCGCGCGACCGTGCGGCTCCAGGTAGCCGAGGACGGTTTCCACGCCTTGCGAGATCAGCGAGTGCGCCTCCTCCAGCATGCGGTAGGTCTTGCCCACGCCGGCGGCGTAGCCCATGAAGATCGTCAGCTTTCCGCGCGGATGGTCCATGGCTCGTCAGTGCGGAAACACGCGCACGTCCATGCCCCGCGACCTCCGGATGAGCCGGTCGACCGCGGGTTGCCGAGCAACCGCGTGCGTATCCCGGAGCGCTGGCTGTGGCCGATGAAGAGTTGCGTGGTGCCGCGCGCCCGGGCGAAGTCCAGAATGGCGTCGACCGGGTTCTCGCCATCCAGGATCTCGATGCGCGCGCCCGCGGCTCGCGCCATCTCCAGCTTCTCGTCCAGCGCGGTCCGGTCGGCCGGGGAGATCTCCGGTTGGCTGACGTAGGCCGCGATCAGCTCGCCGTGGAATTTCACCGCGATGTCGTGGGCCGACTCGATCATGGGCCGGGCGTTGGCGCGCGGCGTCAGACACACGAGAATGCGCTCGTGGGCGCCGTACTGCTGCCGGATGCCGTGGCGTTCCAGGTACTCGCTGAGTTGCCGTTCCACCACGTCCGCCGCGGCCACCAGAGTCAGCTCACGCAGTCTCGAAAGCCGCGGCTCGCCGGGCGGGGCGTCGACAATCTCGATCTCGTCGGCGCTTCGCAGGAACGCGAGCGGCACGGTCTGGGCCGGGCGTTTGCCGGTAATCGCCTCGACTTGCTCGCCGGACTCGGCGACATACTGGATGTTGATCGAAGTGATGACTTTGATACCCGCTCCAAGCAACTCCTCGACGTCCTGCCAGCGGGACGGATGGCGGGTGCCGGGCGGGTTGTCGTAGGCCAGCCCGTCGATGACGCAGACGGTGGGACGCCGCCGGATCAACGCCTCGACGTCGATGGCCGTACCTTCGCCGGCGGCCCTGAGGGGGACCACCTCCAATTTCCCCATCACGCTCTCGGCTTCCGGCGGGACGCACGGCTGGACCGCGCCGACCACGATGTCCTGGCCGCGCTCGCGGCGCCAGCCGGCTTCGTCGAACATGCGGTAGGACTTGCCAACGCCCGACGCGTAACCCAGAAAGATCTTCAGGTGTCCCTGGTCGGCCGAACAACAAAGCAAAAGTCACTATGAGAGAATCCTACGGATTCCGAACCTTCCGAGTCACCGAACTGGCGCTCTATCACCTGAACTATGGAGTTGATCGAGCAAAGCCGGATGGCCGTCGACGAACTGATCGATGTCATGGGACGGGCCAGCGTGGAGGCC
>CAYOTD010001025.1:0-1613 GCA_964406685.1 uncultured Solibacteraceae bacterium
GCTGGTCCAGTTTCCCAACTCGAAGTTCGCTCCCCGCGCCCAGCAGCTTCTGCGCAACATCCAGGAAGTGATCGCCGATTCCGAATACCGCGTCGGGGTCTTCTACCACAACAAGGGAAGCAACCCGGCTGCCGCCAACCGGCTCCAGGGAGTGACCGACCAGTATCCGCTGTTCAGCAAGTCGGACGACGCGCTGTGGAGGCTGGGCGATTCCTACTCCAAGATGGGCCCGCGCTTCCGCGAGAAAAGCGGTGCCGCTTACGCGCGCATCGTGAAGGAGTATCCGCTGTCCCCTTTGGCCGACCAGGCCAAGCAGAAGCTGGTCGCCATGGAACTGCCGGTTCCGGAAGCCGACCCGGTAGCGTACTCGCGCATGAAGTACGAGTTGGAGAACCGCCAGAAGGCCGGGATGATGAGCCACGCCTGGGGCGTGTTCCGCAAGAGCCCGGACACCCGGGCCGCGGCCAAATCCGGCCAGCCCGCCATGACGAGTCTGCGGCCGCAGATTCCGGCCAGCGTGCCAACGCCGGCCGCCGCCGCTGCCACCGGCTCGGATGTGACGGTCTCCACCGTTTCCGACTCCACCGCGCTGGACACCCAGCCCGATGCACGCCTGAATCCTCCCAAGCCGGAGGGCGCCGCCGCGCAGGAGGAACCGCTGCCGAGCAACCGGCAGTTGACACCGAAACAGAAGAAGCAGATCGAGAAACTGTCCAAGAAGACCGCCAAGTAATGAGCCGGGTCCTGTTGGCTGACGACAGTCCGCACGCCCAGCGGATGGGTGAGCGAATCCTCCGCGACGAGGGATTCGAGGTCGTCAGCGTCACCGACGGCGAGACCGCGATGATCCGGCTGGGCGATGTCGATCCGGACGTCATCCTGGCCGACGTGCTGCTGCCGAACAAGTCCGGTTACGAGATCTGCGAGTTCGTCAAGAGCCAGCCCCGGCACCGCCATGTGCGGGTTGTGCTGACCGCCGGACTGCTGGAGCCGTTCGACGAGGAGCGGGCCCGGCGGGTGGCCAGCGACGGCGTCCTGAAGAAACCCTTCGAGGCGTCGGTGGTCGCGGCGGCGATCAAGCCGCTAGCCGAGGCGGCGGCAGTGGCGCGCGCGGCCGTCGCCGAAGCGATGGCGGCGCAGGCGCCGCCGCCGGAACCGGAGGCCCCGCCCGCCGCGCCGGAGCCGGATGCCGACGCCGAGATGGTCCGCGCCGCGGTTACCCTGGCGCTGGATGCCGCCATGCCGGCGCTGGTGGAGGAAATCACCCGGCAGGTGGTGGAAAGGCTGCGATCCCATGCCCGACAACAGCTTTGACATCGTTTCGAAAGTGGAGCTACCCGAAGTCTCCAACGCCATCCAGCAGACGATGAAGGAAGTGCTGACGCGCTTCGATCTGAAGAACTCGAAGTCCACGATCGAGTTGAACCAGAAGGACATGAAGCTGCTGCTGGCCAGCCAGGACGAGTTCAAGCTCAAGGCGGTAAACGAAATCCTGGAGCAGAAGCTGGTCAAACGCAAGGTGCCGCTCAAGGCCCTCACCTACGGGCCGGTGACCCCCGCCGCGGGTTCCACCGTGCGCCAAGAGATCTCGCTTCAGCAGGGCATCCCCATCG
>CAYOTD010001026.1:0-1610 GCA_964406685.1 uncultured Solibacteraceae bacterium
CGCGCTTGTCGTGCAGCTTCTTGCCGCGCGCCAGGGCCAGCTCGCACTTGATGCGCCCTTCCTTGAGATACAGCTTGGTGGGGATCAACGCCAGGCCCTTCTCGCGCGTCTTACCGAGCAGCTTGTCGATCTCGGCGCGGTGCAGCAGCAGCTTGCGGCGGCGCACCGGGTCGTGGTTTTCGCGGTTGCCGTGGGAGTAGTGGCTGATGTGAGCGTTGACCAGCCAGGCCTCATTCCCAAGGACTTCCGCGTAGGCGTCCTTAAGCTGGACCTTGCCCTCCCGGGCGGATTTCACTTCCGTCCCGGTGAGCGCCATGCCGGCCTCGAAGCGGTCCAGCAGGAAGTAGTTGTGTCCCGCCGGCCGGTTGTCGGCCAGGATCTTTCTTGCCTGGTCGGGTTTGGTCAACTTTTGCCCTCAACGCCCTAAACCCAAGCTTCGTCATATGGTTAGAGCGACACGGCCCGAGCGGCCCGCTCTTTCAGTATAGCCCGAAGATTCAACAAGATGCGTATGACTCCCGGTTCTCGAAGTTGGGTGGCGGCTCTGGCCCTGATCCTGGCGCTGGCGGCGGGCGCTCCCGCCAAGTCCCGGAAAGGCGAGAAGGCATTCAAAGAAGCGCGCGTGGCGGAAGAGCAGCGGGACTACGACAAGGCGCTGGAGTTGTACGAGAAGGCGCTCAGCGAAGCCCCCTCGAACCCCGGCTACCTGCTGGGGATGCGCCGGGTGCGCTTTCAGGCCGGCCAGGCGCACGTGGACAAGGGCCGGAAGATCCGCACGGAGGGCAAGCTGGAGGAGGCGCTGATCGAGTTCCAGCGGGCCTTCGCCATCGATCCCAGTTCGAGCATCGCCGAGCAGGAGATCCGGCGCACCGCGCAGATGATCGAGCGCGAGAGGAAGCGCACGGAGGAGTCCGGAAAGGCGCAGGCCACTCCGGAAGACCGCGGGCTGACGCCGGCGCAGCAGGCGCGCAAGGAAGCCGAGCGGAAGATCGCCTCCGCGCTGCCGCCTCCGGAGTTGAAGCCGCTCAACCCGCAGATCAGCACTTTGAAGATGACCAACCAGCCGGTGAAGGTGCTGTTCGACACGGTGGCGAAGCTGGCCGGGGTCAACGTGATCTTCGATCCCGAGTACCAGGCCCAGCCGGGTAAAAACTACAGCGTGGATCTGGCCAACATCGCGCTGGACGAGGCGCTGGATCACCTGGCGGTGATCACCAAGTCGTTCTGGAAGCCGCTGTCGGAGAACACGATCTTCGTGACGCAGGATTCGCCGACCAAGCGGCGCGACTACGAGGATTACGTGGTGAAGGTCTTCTACCTGCAAAACATCACCACGGTGCAGGAGTTGCAGGAGATCGCGGTCAGCATCCGCTCGGTGACCGACATCCGGCGGCTGTTCACCTACAACGCGCAAAACGCCATCCTGATCCGGGCCACGGCCGACCAGGTGGCGCTGGCGGAGAAACTGCTTCAGGACCTGGACAAGCCCAAGGCCGAAGTGGTCATCGACATCATCGTGATGGAGGCCAACCGGACCAAGTCGCGCAGCCTGGCGGCCACCATCGCCAACGGCACCACGGCGGGGATCTCGCAGGCCATCTCCTTCACGC
>CAYOTD010001027.1:0-1610 GCA_964406685.1 uncultured Solibacteraceae bacterium
CCCCGATATAGGTTCGCCCGAAGCCCCAGGTGAAGCCCGCCAGGACGGCGACGTTCACCCCGGCGAGCACCCACGCGACGGCGCGGCGAGGACCGCCCGCCGGCCCCGCCAGCGCTGCAAGGCCCGCCGCCAGCAGGCACACGGCGCCGACGCTCGGCAGGTACAGGTGATGCATCGACGCGAATACGGGCAACAGCGGCACCAGAAAGATCCCCGTCCATACGAACGGCAGCAGCAACGGCCGGCGAATCCGCGTCCCGGCGACGATCAGCAGGGCGGTGACCGCCACGCCGGCAAACGTGCCGTAAAACGCCCCGGGGTGGCTTCGGAAGTAGTCCGTGCCCGCGATCGGCAGCACCGGGACGTAGGCGAAGAGCCCGATCATGTAGTAGACGAATTTGTCCGCGATATACCGGGTGAAGCCCGCCTCGCCCGGCCGCATGAGGTACGGCCGGCCCGGCAGTGGAAAGCCGTGCAGGGCCTCCTGGCGGGCGAGGAGATAGACCACCGCGAGAAGAGCGGCCAGAACGCAGGCCCGCAGGCTCCGGCCCCGCGGGGTGCGAAAGGCCGCGTCGCCCGCGAGGGCGACCGCCGGCCACATGATCGCGTGTTCGCGGCAGCCCATCGCCAGGGCGTAGAACATCAGGGCGATCGCCAGCCACGCGCCGCCGGGCCGTGATGCCGCCTCGCTGCGGCCGGTCGCCGATCCGTCGGCGCAGGCAAGCTCTCGCGCGGCGGCTTCGTTGGCGTGCGGCGCCCGGAGGTGGTGCGGGCGGCGCGCCTGCCACCAGCCGGCGTAGCGAGCGTAGCTGAGCGTCGCGAGGAGGATGAACGCCGTTGCCATCAACTCCGTCTGGCAGGCGATCCAGTAGACGGTAACCACATGCCCGGGATGGACCGCCATCAGGCACGCCGCGACGCCCGCCCACGTCCATCGTCCGATCAGGTGGCGGGCCAGCGTGCCCACCAGCATCGCGCAGAGCCAGTGCCATGCCAGCGAAAAGCCGTGCATGACGGCCGGATTCCAGCGGCCCGCCGTGTACTCGGCCCGCATGATCCAGAACGCGATGGGACGGTAGAACCGCAGGCCCGTTTCATGTCGCGACCACAGGTCCATCACATCGCCGACAATGCCGAGCCGCGCCGCGGCCACCGCCGAGCGATACGACCAGTCGCCCTCGCGGAGCTGGCGATAGTGCGCATGGTCGTCGAGGAACAGCCCGGAGGGGATCGACCACGCATGGCCGACCACCACCAGCGCCGCCACCACGAACGCCAGGATCAACACAGGATGCCCGCGCATCAGGGGCGACACGATACGGCACGCCCGCGCGACCGACAAGCGGCCGCCCGACCAGCCGCACGAACACCAGACCGGGTGGCAGAAAACGCAAGGTAGGTGAGGCGCGCCGTTGCGCGCCATTTGGCCGGCCAGCGCAGCCCTTGCGGTGCGCCCGGCGGACCACGCCAAGATGCGGGCAAACCCAACGCGGCCTTCGGCCGCAACCGAACACGGGGCGCCGGCCCCCGTCATGCGGAGCGAAGCGAAGCATCCGGCTTCTCCGCGCCACTCAGCCGGATTCTTCGTCGCTGCGCTCCTCAGAATGACG
>CAYOTD010001028.1:0-560 GCA_964406685.1 uncultured Solibacteraceae bacterium
TGCAGGCCGCCAAGGGGTTCGATCCCGGCCCCGGCGCCGCGGACGAGCTGGGGCGCGAACTGGTGCAGCGGCTCGTCCGGGAATTCGCCGCACAGGGGTTCACGGTGAGCGCGTCGGACCAGGCGGATATGCTTGGCCTCATGCGAACCGACCTCGGTCCGCAGCGGCTGACCGAGCGGACGTTGGATCTCCTCACCGTCGGCGCCCTGGCGGACTTCATCTGCGGGAAGCTGGGCGCGCGCCTGCGCGCCTGAGCGCGGCTCGACGGAGGCACGCCATGCGCTTTCTTCTGGTGGACCGCATCCTCCGGCTGGACGAGGGGCGCGAAGCTGTGGTCCGGAAGAATGTGAGCAACAGCGAGGACTACTTCGCCGACCACTTCGAGGGGCGTCCGATCATGCCCGGGTGCCTGATCCTGGAGGCCTGCGACCAGGCGGGGCGACTGCTGCTTGCGAGATCGGCGGCCTTCGAATGCCTCCCGAGCCTGGAGCAGGTGGTGAGCGCCAAGATGCAGCATTTCGTCCGGCCCGGCGACCTCTTGGAAATCCGGGTGGCCGTGG
>CAYOTD010001028.1:570-1607 GCA_964406685.1 uncultured Solibacteraceae bacterium
CGGCAGTCGGCCGGCGCGGCGGAGCTGCGGGCGTCGGCCTCGGTCGAGGAGCGGACGGTCGCCCGGGCCTCGCTCCACTACCGGCTGATCCCGGCAACTGCCGATACGGCGACGGCCCGCGCCTGCGCCCGCCTGCGGGCCTTCTACGAGGTCCTGTCGACCGACCTGGGGCGTATCGCGGCGGAGAGCCGTGTGCCTCCGGCAGGAGGAGTCGGGGAGGCGACCGGTGGCTGACGGGCGGATTGCGCTCGTGACGGGGGCGGGTCGCGGGATCGGGCGCGCCATCGCGCTGCGCCTGGCGGGGGCCGGCGCGCACGTGGTGGTGAACTACTACGTCAATCGCGAGGCGGCGGAGAAGACGGCCGCCGAGATCGAGTCGCGCGGGGTTCGGGCCCACATCGTGCAGGCCGACATGAAGGATCCGGCGCAGATCCGCGCCCTGTTCGACGAGGTGAAAGCGATTTTCGGCGGCCTGGACATCCTGGTCAGCAACGCCGCCTCCGGGGTCTTCCGGGATGCCGGTGCGCTCACGGCCAAGCACTGGGACTGGATGATGCACACCCATCCCAGAGCGTTCATGCTCTGCGCGCAGGCGGCCCTGCCGCTGATGCGCGGGCGGCGCGGGCGCATCGTCGCGGTGAGCAGCATCGGGTCGCAGCGAACGATTCCCAACTACGCGGGCATGGGCGCCGCCAAGGCGGCCCTGGAGTGCCTCGCGCGCTATCTGGCGGTGGAGTATGCCCCGCACGGGGTCGCGGTCAACGCGGTATCCGGCGGCGCGGTCACGACCACGTCCTGGACCGAGATGCCGGAAGCGGAAGTCGCCCTCGCGGACATCGCCCGGCGGACACCGGCAGGGCGGGTCGCCACGCCCGAGGACATCGCGGCGGCCGTTCTCTTTCTCTGCGGACCGGACGCGGACATGATCCGCGGGCAGGTGCTGGTGGTGGACGGAGGCTATTCGCTTCCACTATAGCAGGCGCACGCGATGATCGAGCGGCGGGTTGCGGTGACGGGGATGGGCATCCTGACCCCGA
>CAYOTD010001029.1:0-1603 GCA_964406685.1 uncultured Solibacteraceae bacterium
CGTGCAAGTAAACGCCGGGGAGGTCGTCTGGGCGCTGGCCATGGCCACGGTGAGAATCACCAGAGCCAGAGCCAGAAACCACTTGCGAAAAGCTAGCATTTCGTTCTCCTTGTGAGTAGTGGAATCGAATCGATGGGAGTCGTCTTCAACCTGAGCCTCAAAAGTCGAAGCGACGCTTATCGTCAGGAGACTAAGGCATCCCGTTCCCGGCTCCAGTGAGCCCGGAAACGTTCGGCATTCCCTGGCAACAAGCGCGCTCGCAAGCTCTTTTTGTTTTTAATGCTTCTTATCTGTGCTCGCAGGATTCACGCCATAATGAATGCCGCTCACGCCTCGGGACGCGATCAAACCATTCATAGCATTCCACCCGACGCCAAGTCAAGCGAAATCTTTCCTGGCCCAACCTCGCCCAGCGGCCTTCAAAAGGTTGTCGGTTCACCAACTGGCGATTACATCATGCCCGCGAGCCGGAAGTCAACAAGGAGAACCCTGAGGATCCGGGGGCGTATTGCCGGAGTGCCGGGGCTGCCGGCGGTTGCCGCTGCTACGTCTTCTTCCTTTTCCTTTTTCCAGGCGGGAAGGGGGCCGAAGCCCCCATCCCCAATCTACTGCCAACTAACTTCAAGACTGGACTACTGGCCCAGAGCCTCGCCAGTGCTCACATCCGAGCGGACCGTCGCGGCGTCCATCACCAGAGCCAGGTAACCGTGCGACAGCTTCTGCGCGCCGACGTCGCTGATGAAAGCGAAGCCGTGCGCATAGCGGAACTTGCAGCGCACAATCATGTAGCCCTGGAAGCCCGGAGTCGCCGTGACGCCGAACTTGCCGCCACCCGACAGGGTCCAGGCCGCATAGTCGCCAGCCGGAATCGCGGTGGAAACCTGCTGCGCCGGAGCCGCGCCGCCGTTGGTGTCCCCGTAGTAGTTCAACTCGCAGGTGCCCGTCTCGGTGGAGTGGCCCCACGGATCCTTGGTGGTGTTGGAGATCACCATGCCGGTGTCAAAGCCGGCCTGGTTGGTCACGAACGGGAACAGCAGGTTCGTCACGCACTGCTGCGTGTAGAAGGTGCTCTTCGCCGTCGAGGTGTCCGCGAAACGCGGCACCGGATAGATCGCGCTGGCCGTAACCACCGTGCTGATCGGCGCGAAGGTGCCGTTGGTGGTGACCGTGGCGATACCCGGCAGGCTGTTGACGGTGTTGGCCGTGTAGGCGACGATCAGACCGAAGTCCATGGTCTGGATCGCCAGCGGGTTGGTGGCCGTGACTTCCCATACCGCCACGCCGGTGTTGCTGAAGATCGAGATCTCGGCGAACTCAACATTCTGGGCGGCCGTGATCGAGGAGCAGCTCGCCGCCGTGTTGGCGTTCTTGGAAGTCGCCACGTAGGAGCCGGTGCCGTCGGTGGCCGTGGAGACCAGAACGGCGTCGTTGGCGGTGGCGCTATAGCCGATCGGATGCAGCGTCACGAACAGCCGCAGCCCGGCCGGGACGTTGTTGAACTGGACCCGCAGGCGGGTGCCCTGGCTGGCCACGCCGGCGCCGGTGGAACCGGCCAGCGAACCCCAGCCGCCGATCGAGTTATCCGATTGCCGCATGAAGCCGC
>CAYOTD010001030.1:0-1600 GCA_964406685.1 uncultured Solibacteraceae bacterium
TGCTCAGGCGTTTCATATCCTGCCCCCTACGTCTCTGACTATAGCAGAGCGGTCCCTCCCCATAATGTTTGGATGGATGGCCGGCGCGCGCCGTTTCAGTTTACCCAGCGGTCGTGATCGTGCCGGTTGCGGTTAAGGTACACCTGGAACTTCTTCTTCGCCCGCGCCAGTTTCCACTCGCGGTAGCGCCCGGCAAGGCTGCCGGTCAGGTTGACGCTTACGCGGCCCGCTCGGCTCTTCAGGTAGATGTAACCGAAGATCATGCCCCCCAGGTGGGCGACGTTGCTGACGTTGCTGTTGCCGCTGCTGAGCGAACTCAGGAACGCGATGGCGCCCAGGATCATGACGAAGTACTTCGCCTTCATAGGGAACAGGAAGCTGAACAGCACCACGGTGTCGGGGAACAGGAGCCCAAAGGCCAGCAGCAGCCCGTAGATGGCGCCCGAAGCCCCGATAGTTGCCCGTTCCATGGCGCCCACCGCGGCGTTGGCCGCCACCACGCACAGCCCGGCGCCGATGCCGCAGAGGAAGTAGAAGCGTAGAAACTGCCGCGTGCCCCACGTCCGCTCCAGGTCCGCGCCGAACATCCACAACGTCAGCATGTTGAACAGGATGTGGCCGAATCCGAACGGGTCGTGCAAGAACATGTAAGTGAAAAGCTGCCAGACGGCGAAGGAATGCACAACTTCATACGGAACCAGCTTCAGGGGCTGGAAGAGGAGGCCAAAGGCGCTGCGCGCCGAGAGGAAGAAGACCAGCCAGACGGCCGTGTTGGAGATGAGAAGCCACTTGACGCCGGGCGGGAAATGGCCGGGGTAGAAACGTCCGCCGCGTTCGTTGGAAAAGGTGGTGTAGCGCATCAGGAGCGGGTGCCCCTCTAATTCGACAGGATAGCAGATAGGCGGCGGCTCACGACGCGCTCTCGCCCTTTCCACGGCCGTAGCGATGCAGCGCGATCGAGCCGGCTTCCAGGCTGAATCCCACGGTGGCCCATACCTGCCAGTGAGAGAACAGGCCGTCCGTAATGGCGAACTGCCCCGTCCAGCGCATGTCCGCGCCGAAACGCCAGAATGCCAGGGAGAACGCCATCAGGGCCGCGGGCGTCAACAAGGCGGACAAGGCCAGCGCCGCCCGGCGGTCGGCACTCCTCTTGCGCCGCATCTGGGGACTTCGCTTGAGCCGAATGCGGAGTTGCATCGAGGGTTACGTCCAGTCTACCAGCAATTGCGCTACATTGTGTTGAGGCTGATTTCATCCGCGAAAGGAAGCAAACCAGATTATGCGCAAGATCAAGACCGCTGTCATCGGCGCCGGTTTCATGGGGCGCGTGCACGCCGAAGCCATCCGCCGGTTGGGGAACGTCGAGATCGCGGCCGTGGCCGCCATCTCCGAGGACGAGGCGAGGCGCTTCGGTCAGTCGATCGGCGTCGAGCGCACCACAGCCGACTACAACGCCATCCTGGCCGATCCGGAGATCCAGGCCATCCACATCTGCACTCCCAACGCGCTGCACTACCCCATCGCCACGGCCGCGATGAAGGCCGGCAAAGCGGTCCTGAGCGAGAAGCCGCTGACGGTGTCCGAGGCCGAGGCCAAGGAG
>CAYOTD010001031.1:0-1599 GCA_964406685.1 uncultured Solibacteraceae bacterium
ACGACCCGGTGGATGAACCCGTAGACGGCCTGCGGCTCGCGCTGATGGGCGGAGGGCGTCTCCTCTTCGAAGACGTTCATCCGGTTCTGGCGAAGCCATTCCACGCAGGCGAGGCCCTGCGGTCGGGTGAAGTCGCTGATGTCACTGAAGCCGTAGATCACCTGCACGGGTTGCTGACGGTCCAGGTAGGGCAGACATGGCGCGAAGCATGCGGCGTTGAAGCTCGGCTGGCGAAGCGAGACCGCGCGGAAGACGTCGGGGTTCTTCAGCCCGGCGAAGAGCGCCGGGAAGGCCCCGCCGAGCCACCCGTACAGGAAGATGCTGTTGGCATCGACGTTCCGCGCGCCACGGATGTGGGCGACGATCCGCAGGATCGCCTCCTCATCCTGCCGTTCCTTTGTGACCCGCGCGGATGGGTCGCTCGAAGAACCGCCGGCGGAACTGACCAGCTCCGGTGCGGCCACCAGAAACCCTTTCTCCTCCGCAAGGGCCTTCCACTCGTCGATCTGGCTTCCGGCCCCGTCGAGGGGCCATTCCCCGTGACAGGCGACGACCAGCGGCCACGCCCGGTTCGCCGAGTACGTGGACGGCACATAGAGGCGGTACTCGCGCCGCGTGTCCGGCTCGCGGAACGTCAGGCTCTCGCCGGGCGCATGACCCGGGTTCAGCACGGCGCAGCCGTACAGCGGAAAAGCGCAGAACGAGAAGGCGAGAAAGCAGAAAAGGCGGCCGCGCCGGGCGCTTTGTGCTCTTTCGTTTTCTCGCTTTCCCGCTTTCATCCACGTATCTCCAGGCCGCACTCGCCGAGAAAGGCGAGGAACGCCTCGCGAAACTCGTGCAGGTCTGCCTCCGCGAGCGTCCGGTCCGCATGGCCGACGCGTGCCCGGAAGGTGAAGCTTCGCTTGCCCGCCGGCACCGATCCGCCTTCGTAGCTGTCGACGAAGCTCAGCCGTCGGAGCAACGGGTGGCGGAATCGCGAAAGCTCGGCCGCGAGGTCGGCATAGCGCCGGCTCGCGTCGGCGAGGACGGAGAAGTCCACGTCCGTCTGCGGGTGCGTCGGAACCTTCGGCAGCGGCCGTGCGGCGGACCTGCCGCCGGCGACGCTCGAGAGGTCGATCTCTGCAAGCGCAATCGACCACGCCGCAAGATGCTCATCCATGGCCCGCCGGCAGGCCAGCGGCACCACGGTGACGTAGCCGATCGGCCGGCCACCCAGTAACACGCTCGACGTCTTCACTTTGTGTTGCCAGGGCGCGGGGCGGTCCGATTGCGGCGGGCCGAAGTCGATCGTTGCCTCGACGACCTGCATGGCCCACGTCTGCACGTCGCGCTTGAGCGTCGCGATCGCGATGTCTTCCTGCGAGGCCTTTCGGCCCGGCGCCACCCGCGCCAGCGCAAGATGACGCGCCTCGCGCCCGCCCCGGGCCTGCGGGAAGAACGTGCTGCCGATCTCGATCAGGTCGAACCGCTCGTAATGGTGGCGGTTCAGTTCGACGGCACGCAGCATTCCCGGTGCCAATGTCTGCCGCAGGTGGGGCGCCGGCTCGCCGCCGGCCGAGGCCGGATTGCGGATCGTCACGCACTCGCCCGCCTCGTAAC
>CAYOTD010001032.1:0-1597 GCA_964406685.1 uncultured Solibacteraceae bacterium
GACAGCACCAGGTGGCGGTGGTCGGACCCGGCAACCGGATCTCGCTCCGGAACGTGACGGCCGGCCCTCGCATCGGGCCGCTTTGGGTAATCGAGTCGGGTCTCAAGCTCGGGGAGATGGTGGTCTCGGAAGGGACCTCGAAGGTGGGAGACGGGGCGGTCGTGACACCCAGGACCGAGGCGCCCCCCACGGCATCCGCCGGTCAGCAGAAGGAAGACTGAGATGGCGGAATTCTTTATCAATCGCCCGATTGTGGCGATGGTGATCTCCATCCTGACGGTTGTCATCGGCCTGGTCTCGATCATCGGGCTTCCCATCGCGCAATTCCCCGAGATCGTGCCTCCGCAGGTCTCGGTGCGCGCCAGCTTTCCGGGCGCGGATGCCCGCACCATCGAACAATCCGTCGCCACGCCGCTGGAGCAGCAGTTGATCGGTGTGGACAACATGAACTACATGTACTCGGTCAACTCCAACGCGGGGATGACGTCGATCACGGTGGATTTCGACATCAAGACGGATCCCAATATCGACCAGGTGCTGATGCAGTTGCGCACCGCCCAGGCGCAGCCGCAACTGCCGGCGGAGGTGACCCAGTCGGGACTGACGGTGCAGAAAGCCCGAGGCGCGTGGATGATGATGATCGCCCTGCACTCGCCCAACGGAACTTACAGCAGCTCCTTCATGTCCAACTACGCCTACATCAACCTGGCCGATGAGTTGGTCCGGGTGCCGGGCATCGCGCGAGTGCAGGTGTTCGGCGCGGGGCAGTACGCGATGCGGGTGTGGGTGAAACCCGAGAGGCTGGCCAAGCTCGGCGTTACGGTGCCGCAGATCATCGCCGCCATCCAGGCGCAGAGCACCGTGACTCCGGCCGGACAGGTCGGCGGCGAGCCCACGCCGCCCGGCCAGGAATTCACCTATTCGGTCCGGACCAAGGGCAGGCTGAGCAGCCCGGAAGAGTTCGGCGCCATCATCCTGCGCGCGCAGCCGGATGGCTCCATTCTGCGGCTGAGCGACGTGGCGCGAGTGGAACTGGGCGCGCAATCCTACGGCACCACCAGCCGCTTCAACGGGAAACCGTCGGCCAACATGGCGGTGTACCAGTTACCAGGGTCCAACGCGGTGGAAGCGGCCGACGCGGTGCGCCGGCGGCTGGAGGAGTTGAGCAAGCGCTTTCCCAGCGATCTGACCTACACCGTCGCGGTGGACACGACCCAGGCGGTGCGGGCGGGCATCGAGGAGATCGAGTGGACGCTGGCGGAGGCCATGCTTCTGGTCACCCTGGTGGTCTACGTGTTCCTCCAGAACTGGCGCGCCACGCTGATCCCGCTGCTGGCCGTGCCGGTGTCGCTGGTGGGGACCTTCATCTTCTTCCCGCTGCTGGGCTTTTCCATCAATACGCTGTCCCTGTTCGGACTGGTGCTGGCCATCGGCCTGGTGGTGGATGACGCCATCGTGGTGGTGGAAGCCGTCGAGCATCACATGGAGGAAGGGATGACGCCGCGCGAGGCGGCGTTGCAGGCGATGCGGGAAGTGTCGGGACCGGTGGTGGCCATCGCCATCATTCTGGCGGCGGTTTTCGTTCCCACCGTATTCA
>CAYOTD010001033.1:0-1579 GCA_964406685.1 uncultured Solibacteraceae bacterium
GGCTGCGTATCGACGGCCGCCCGCCCGGCGTGTCGCATTACCCCCACCCGCGGACGGCGCTGGCGATGGCGCACCTGATGGGGCGCGCGGGCGCCCGGCGCGTCCGCTTCGTGGAAAGCTGTTGGGCCACTGCGGCACCGCTGGAGGAGTACCTGCTCGACTCCGGCTGGAACGTGCGTACGCTGACCAACGCCGCGCCGGCAGTCGAGTTCGAGAACACCAACTCGCTGGGGAACGGCAAAAAGTACGCGCGGTTCAAAGTGCCTGGCGGAGGGTTGATCTTCCCCGCCTACGACCTGAATCACTCGTATGAAGACGCGGACGTCTTCGTCTCGATGGCCAAGCTCAAGAACCACGAGACCTGCGGCGTGACCCTGGCCATGAAGAACATCTTCGGCATCACGCCGGCGTCGGTCTACGGGGACGACGCCGGGCGGGACGCCCCCAACGAGAATCCCGGCAAAGGCCGCGTGGACACCTGCCACCTGGGCAAGCGCCAGCCGGCGGGCAGCGCACCCGGTGAGATCGACGTAAAATCGAGCCGTGACCCCGGCTACCGCATGCCGCGCATCACCGCCGAGTTGAACGCCGCGCGGCCGGTGGACATCTCTTTCATCGACGGCATCGAGACCATTGCCGGCGGCGAGGGCCCATGGAACAAGGGCGTGCGGCCGGTCAGGCCGGGACTGCTCATCCTTGGCGCCAACGCCGTCTCCACCGACGCCGTGGCCACAGCCCTGATGGGATACGACCCGAGAGCGCCGCGGGGCACGGCTCCCTTCGCCCATTGCGACAACACGCTGCTGCTGGCGGAATCCCTGGGGGTGGGTTCGGCCGATCTGAAGCGGATCGAGGTCCGGGGAGCGCCGCTGGCCGATTCCGTCTATCGTTTCGGCTGAAGCGGAATTCCCGTCACCCAAGGCCCCCCGAATGCATCTCATGAGATGAGCGCACCATGCCTGAATGGCTCAAGATCGTGCTGGCGGTGTTAGCATATATCGCCATCGTGAGATGGGTATTGCCCCGCTTCGGAGTTCCCACCTGAATGGCCGCATCCTGCGACGTCGCGGAGCGGCGTCTTAAATCCGACAAAGCAAAATCCTCATCGTCTCAGTAGGTTACAATGGGATTCGCGGTAACGATGTGGTCGTCTGGCGAGCCGCTCTATGCCGAACTTCTCCATCCCACTGGCGCCCGCACTTCCCCGGCTGACGCTGACGTCGGTCGTTGATATTCTCGTCGTCGCCGTTCTCATCTATCAGTTCCTGATGATCGTCACGGGACGGCGCGCGGCTAACATCCTGGGCGGTTTCGGCATCATTATTCTCGCCTATATCGCCTCCTCCTGGCTGGGGTTGGAGCTGCTGCGGTCGATTCTCGCCACACTGGCTCCCTACACGGCCTTCGCTCTGATCGTCGTATTTCAGTCGGATATCCGGCGCGTGCTGGCGCGGATCGGCCGGCGCCGATGGACGAGTTTCGGCAGCCGGGTGAAGACGCGCGAGTTCGCCGACGACATTCTGCTCGCCATGACGCGGCTGTCGCAGACCCGCACCGGAGCGCTGATCGTGGTGGAGAG
>CAYOTD010001034.1:0-1578 GCA_964406685.1 uncultured Solibacteraceae bacterium
CGGGCCTTCATGGTGCACAGTGCCCAGCGTGCCGCGTCGCTGGAAGACGCCCTGCAGCGAATCAAGAGCGGCGCCGTAAACGCCGCCACGACGGCCGTGCTCGAGAATCCGCCCGACGGGGTGATCGAGTCGCTCTCCGCCGTGCCGGGCGCCGCGACCTCGGTCAACATCGCGCGCTACCGCTTCAACACGGTGGACCTCGCCGTCACCGCCGACCGACCGGGCATCGTCGTGCTGTGTGACGTCATGTATCCGGGGTGGCGGGCCTACGTGGACGGCCAACCGGCGGCGATCCTGAAAGCCGACGGCATTTTCCGCGGCGTGAAGGTTCCCGCCGGCGAGCATCGCGTGAGCTTCCGGTTCGAGCCCGAGCCCCTTCGCCGCGGGATGATGCTCCTGGGGGCCGGCCTGGGTATCATGCTTGCGCTGGTGATATTGCCGCGGCTGCGGCGGGGGCGGGAGGTTGCAGCGGCGGATGGGTGAGCGAGTGTAATGGGCCGCGGCGCAGGGCCTCCTGCTTTTCCCGCGTTCTCCTTTTGTCTCGGTGCGTGTTTCGGCAGGGTTCGAGCATTCGATGAGCAGCGGCGCGACCTCCGTATCCATCGTGATCCCGGCGTACAACGAACAGGGCGATATCGCCGACGCTCTGGAGAGGATCCTGGAGTTCGCCGCCGCCTCGCCGGGGATTGGCGAGATCATCGTCGTGGATGACGGCTCGACGGACGACACGGCGGCGATTGTCGAGGCCACCCGGCAGCGGCTGATGGATTCACCCGTGGCGCTGCGGCTGGTCCGCCACCCGCGTAATCTCGGCAAGGGCGTTGCCGTTCGCAATGGCATCCTCGCGGCCACCGGCGATCTCGTTCTGTTCACCGACGCCGACCTCTCCGCCCCGATCACGGAAGCGCCGCGATTGCTCGATCCCGTCAGGCGAGGCGAATGCGACATCGCCATCGGCTCCCGTGCCCTGGATCGTCGCCTCATCGGCGTCCGCCAGGGTTTCTTCCGCGAAAGCGCCGGGAGGATCTTCAATGTCCTGGTTCGCGTCCTGACGCGCCTGCCGATCCGCGATACGCAGTGCGGGTTCAAGGTCTTTCGCCGGCAGCCGGCCCTGCCCGTTTTTCAGGCGCAGCGAATCGGCGGCTTCGCCTTCGACGTGGAGGTCCTGTACCTCGCGCAGCGCCGTGGCCTGCGAATCCGCGAGGTCCCCGTACGCTGGAACCACGTCTCCCACACGAAGGTCCACCTCGTCCGGGACTCGCTGCGGATGTTCCTCGACGTTCTTCGCATCCGCTGGCGCGCGTTGCGGGGCGGCTGCGGCGCTACGCAGGCCCGGGCGGATTCCGGAGGCGCGTGAGGGCTTCGATGAGGCCGTTGCGGTTTGTTGTGCGGTTTGTTGTACGGACGGCAAATCGAGCATATCGCCGGGCAACGCTGACACAATCACTGAAGTCGGGCAATCGAGCGGAATCGCCGGAAGTGGCGTTGCTGGCGAGAGTAGTGAACCGCTGTCACTTCGTGAACAACTGAGCGCGCCAGGACTCGAACCTGGGACCCACGGCTTAAAAGGCCGTTGCT
>CAYOTD010001035.1:0-1564 GCA_964406685.1 uncultured Solibacteraceae bacterium
GAAGGCGAACCCCATGAAATGCTCCATATACAGATCGCATACTCCGAAATAGATGCGCCATTTCCCCCAGTTGCGTTATATCGCGCACCCAGTGCACCCATAATCCATTGATTCCACAGGACCGTCTGGAACCACCTTACTAAGGTGTATACCTAGCGTGGCAGACGCTTGCACTCCGTATGCACTGCCTGTACCGCCTGCTCCAGCCCGTCCCGCCGGACCACGATCGATATGGTCAGTTCGCTCGATCCCTGCGCGATCGCGATGATGTTCACATTCTTGTGCGAAATCGACGTGAAGATCCGTCCCGCCAGCCCTGGCGTGCCTTTCATGCCCTCTCCGACCACGGTGAGCAAACCCACGTTCTCATCGATCTCGATCGGTTTCAAGTAACCGTGCGCCAGTTCGAGGGAAAGCGTCGATTCCAGGCACTCCAGCACCGCCGTCAGCTCGTCCTTCCGGACCAGAAAACAGAAGTTCTGCCGGTAGCTGGAGCTCGACAGCATCAGCACCTCGGCGTTGGACGCCGACAGCGCCTCCAGCGCCCGCGCCATAGCCTTGGTGCCGCTCAGCTCGCCGCTGGCCGATTCCAGCGACACCATTACGACGTTGCCCATCGACGTCACGGCGCGCGGACCGTGCTCGTCGGCGTCCAGCCGCGAGACGATCTTCGTCCCCGGCTTGTCCAGCGCGAAGCTGTTCTTGCTCCACACCGGAATCTGTTTGTCCACCAGTGGGGCCAGCGTGCGCGGGTGCAGGACCTTGGCCCCGCTGTAAGCCAACTCGGCCGCTTCGCTGTAAGTTACTTCGCTGAGTACCGCGGCGTCGGGCACCAGCCGCGGATCGGCGGTCATGATCCCGTCCACGTCGGTCCAGATCCACAGCTCGGCGGCGTCAAGCGCCGCCGCCAGAATCGAGGCCGAGAAATCCGAGCCGCCGCGCCCCAGCGTGGTGGGCCGTCCGTCGGCGGTGGCCCCGTTGAAGCCCGTGACCACCGGCACGCGGCCCTCCGTCAGGGCCGGCAGCAGGCGCGCCTGCGACTTCTTCCGGGTCTCCTCGATCAGGGGACTGGCCCCGCCGAACACCGCGTCGGTGACGATCACGTCGGCGCCGTTGACCGCCTCGGCCGCGATCCCTTGGGAATTCAGATACTCGGCCATCAGCAGCGCCGACAGCCGTTCGCCGATGGCGATGGCCTCATCCACCGAGCGCGGCGGCCGCACGCCCAGCATCAGCACCCCGTTGGTGATGCGCTGAAACTCCGCCACCAGCCCGTGAATGGCGCCGAGCACGGTTTCGCGCCGCCCGGCGGGCAGCAGTTCGTGGCAGGTGACCACGTGCCGGTCGCGAAGTTTGTCGATGTTGGCCGCCAGTCCCGTGCTGTCTCCCGCTTCCGCGCGGCGCAGCGAATCGATCAGCAGATCGGTGATCTTCGACATGGCCGAGACCACCACCAGCACCCCCCGCGCGCCGCGCTCCCGCGCCACGATTTCCGATGCCACGCGCATCCGCTCGGCCGAGCCCATGCTTGTGCCGCCGAACTTCATTACCAGCAGGTTGTTCA
>CAYOTD010001036.1:0-1561 GCA_964406685.1 uncultured Solibacteraceae bacterium
GATCAACGGTGATCTGCTGACCAGTCTCCGCGGCCTGGCGCGCGACCTGGCCGTCTATCTCAGCGTCGGCTTCGCCGAGCGCCGCGGCGAGAAGATGTACAACTCCTCGGTGATCCTCTCCCCGCGCGGCCGGACCGTGCTGCTCTACTCGAAGTCGCACAACAACGACGACGAGCCGTTCAACGCCCGGGGCGACGAGTTCCCCGTGGCCGACACCCCCTCGGGGCGCTGGGGCACGCTGATCTGCTTCGACCGCCAGTTGCCCGAGACCGCGCGCATCCTGGCCATCAAGGGCGCGCAGTTGATCCTGGTCCCCTCCTACGGCATGTTTGGCGAAACCAACGACATCATGATGCGCACCCGCGCCCTGGAGAACAGCGTCTGGGTCATGTTCGTCCATCCGAAGCGGTGCCTCATTATCGACCCCGGCGGGAAGATCGTGGCCAGCGACGACGGCGGCGGCGACCAGATCGTGACCGCGCGGATCACGCTCGACAGCCGCATCGGGCGCGGCCCCATCCGGTTCCGGCGGCCGGAAATCTACGGCGACCTGCTCAAGAAGTGACGCCCCCCCACGGGACCCCGTTTCGGTGTAGGATCGCGGTGTCGTGCCAACCAGATATTTCTTGCTTGCGGCTCTCGCGGCGGGGTCCCTCCCGGCCGCGCATCTGACACTGGTCGAGAACGGGAAATCCGCGTATTCGATCCGGATCGCGCGCGACGCCTCGCCCAGCGAGAAGCGCGCCGCCGGGGAGTTGCAGCGGTTTCTCCGCGAGATGTCCGGCGCCACCTTGCCCCTGGTCGAAGGCGCGCAGGCCCGCCGGGGCCGCGCCATCCTGATCGGCGGCGGCGCGGCCGGGATCAAGGCCGACGCGTTCGGCCCGGAAGGCTTCACGCTGAAGACGGCGGGCAACAACCTCGTCATCGCTGGCGGCCGCGAGCGCGGCACAATGTACGGCGTCTACGAGTTCCTGGACCGGCTGGGCTGCCGCTGGTTCACCTCCGAGGTCAGCCGCATTCCCAAGCGCCCCACCATCGTGATCGATCCCATGGACGAGACGAAGCGGCCGGCCTTCGAGTACCGCGAGGTTTTCTTCACCGAGGCCTGGGACAAGGACTGGTCCGCGCGCAACCGCGTCAACGGCCAGAGCCACCACCTGGACGAATCCACCGGCGGCCGCATCCGCTACTACCCGTTCGTCCATTCCTTCGAGCAGATGATTCCGCCTTCGAAGTACTTCGCCCAGCACCCCGAGTACTTTTCGCTGATCGACGGCAAGCGGCGCGCCGAGCGCAGCCAGCTCTGCCTGACCAACCCGGACGTGCTGCGGCTGTCGATCGAGGCCGTGCGCGGCTGGATCCGCGACCATCCCGAGGCCACCATCTTCTCGGTGTCGCAGAACGACTGGACCGGCTGGTGCGAGTGCGACCGCTGCCGAAGGGTCGAGGAAGAGGAGGGCGGAGTCCACTCCGGCCCCCTGCTGCGCTTCGTCAACGCGCTGGCGGAGGAGATCGAGAAGACCAACCCGGCCAAGCTGATCGACACGCTCGCCTACTGGTA
>CAYOTD010001037.1:0-286 GCA_964406685.1 uncultured Solibacteraceae bacterium
CGACCAGCGTGCCCACGGAACGGATCGGGGGCGCGCCGCGGCGGCGTTCCGCTCGTAATCCTGTTTCCAGGCGAGAAACGCGGCCCGGGCCTCGGCCGTCCGCCCGGCCTGGTTCGCGGTCTGCTTCTCCACCAGGCGGGCGAGGGATTCGGCCTGGTGCTCGAGTTCGGAAAGGTGGGCCCGGCACTCCCAGCAGCGCCGCAGGTGCCGGGCCGTGCGCAGGCGCGCCAACCCGTGCAGCTCCCCATCCAGGAAAGCCAGCAGACGGTCGTCACTGCAATGTCTG
>CAYOTD010001037.1:296-1558 GCA_964406685.1 uncultured Solibacteraceae bacterium
GATTCTTCCACATGGATGGACGGCGCCGCCTCGCCCGACTTGGGTCCCAACACGGCCTGCAACTTGCGCAGGGCGCGCATCAACAGAGTGCTTACCGACTGAATGCTGAGGCCCAGTTCCCCTCCGATTTCCCGATACTTGAGACCCTCCATGCGCAACAGGAGCGCCTCCTGCTCGCGTTTCGAGAGCAGAGTCAGCAGGCGCGCCACGTCGTCGCCCTCGAAACCGGCCACCACGCCCGCCCAGCGCCCCATGGGCAGCTCGTCGAGCGAGTCCAGGCTCTGAGCGGCCAGGCGCTCGTCGTTTCGCTGGCGCAGCCGGGCCCAGCTTTCGTGCCGGACAACGGTGAAGGCCCACGCCTTCGGGTTGTCGATCGACCGGCCCTCGCGCAACGCCTGGTACAGACGCATGAAGGCCTCCTGGACGATATCCTGCGCCAGGTCCAGGCTTCCGGTGACGTGAGCGGCGTAACGCACCAGGGAGGGATAGAACGACTCGTAGAAAGACGTCACCACCTCGGTGGCGCGGCGTTCGTCCATCCGCTCCTTTCGCTCACCCTGTATGAGGGTTCCCCGCCCCCTCTTTCCGACACGCGCGGAAGAAAACCGCGGGGGCGGGGCCACCGACCATGGTACAGCGCCCACGGGGTGTAGCATGGTGCAAGTGACCTATGCACACTCCTAGATGGTTGAGTCTCATCGCCACGATGGCATTTGGAGGAGCCCTGGCGGCCGCTCCGAAGGCCTCCCTGTTCCAGCAGTTCCAGGACCCGCCGAAGACCTACAGCGTGCGCCCCTTCTGGTTCTGGAACGGCGTGCTGGAGGCGGGCGAAGTGGACCGGCAAATCCGCGAGATGGTCTCCCAGCACGTCTATGGGGCCTATGTGCACAACCGCACCGGGTTGCAGACGCCGTACCTGAGCGAGGAGTTCTTCCGGATCGTCAAATCGGCCTACGAGTCGTCGAAGAAGCACGGCTTCCTTTTCGGCATGGTGGACGAGTACGAGTGGCCGGGCGGCGAGGCGCGCGACCCGTGGCGGCCGGGGCTGGGAAGCCGCGTCATCGAGCAAAACCCGGAGTTCCGCATGCGTAGCCTGTGGTTTTCCGCCAGAGATTCCACCGCGCCCGGCAAGCTGGAGATCGCCGACCTCAAGAACCTGCAATTCGCCGTGGCGGCACGGCTGGCGGGGCCGGATGCTCTGGACGCCTCCACGCTCACTCTATTGGAGACCGCGGCCGGGGCGACGCGGGTCGAGTGGGAGG
>CAYOTD010001038.1:0-1556 GCA_964406685.1 uncultured Solibacteraceae bacterium
GTCGATGTTGGAGTAGACGAAGACCGCCGGGTTGCCCTGGGCGTTCTGGCCCACGCAGACGACTTCGTCGCGGTAATCGCCTGCCAGGTCGGCCACCATCGGGCAACTGCCGCGGCCTTCATTCGGCCCCGCCTGGGGGAGCGCGGCGGCTTGTTTGCCGTCGAAGCGGGCCAGGCGCTTGCCGTCGGTGGACATCAGCTCGCGGGTGGCCGCGCCGGTCCAGTTCACCGGCCGCAGGCCCGTGGCGAAGGGGTTCGCCAGGATCTTGCCGGCGGCCGAGAACAGCACGGTGTCCTTGGACTCGTGGCCGTCGCGGTTGGTCAGCATCTCCATGCCCGGGGAGCCGTCCCAGATGTCCGAGGCCCAGCCGATATGGGCGTGGACCCAGCGCGGGTCGTCCTCGCGGTTCACCTTCCAGATGATTTTGCCCGTGCGCGCGTCGACCACGAAAGCGCCGGCGTGGTTGCCGCTTTCCACCGCGTAGTAGACCTGCCGGTCCTTCGAGCCGGGCAGAATGTGCTTCACCGACACGATGTCCGGATGCAGGCGATAGATGGACCAGCGCATCGTGCCGTCCGGGTTGAGGCAGGTGGTGCCGTCGAAGACCTCGTCGCGGCCGTCGCCGTCCACGTCGGCGATGTCGACGTGGTGGGAGCCGGAGCCGTTGGTTTCGCCGAAGCTCTCGAAGGTCCACAGCTTGTTCAGGGAGGCGTCGTAGGCGTCGAAGATCTCGTTCTCGTACAGGCCCGTTTGCGTGACGATGGCCGGGTTCTCGCCGTCGAGATAGGCCACCGACATGTGGATGCGCGTGGAGGTGCCGGAGATATCGGTGGCCATCTTGCGCCACGGAGTCTTCTTGCGGAGGCGGCCGGTCATGCCGTCCAGGATCGCCAGGAACAGCTCGTCGCCCTCCTGCACCTGCGCCAGCACTTCGGCCCGGCCGTCGCCGTCCATGTCGTAGACCACGACAGGCACGTTGTTGGCGTTGCCGTAGCAGTGGTCGTGGAAGACCAGGGGGCGGCGCCACAGGGCGCGCCCGTGGCTCATGTAGGCTTCCAGTTCCACCGGCACGCCGGGGTCGCGCGACATCTCGCTGATGCCGTTGTTGAGCCGGGCGACCATGTCGAGCACGCCGTCCCCGTCCAGGTCGCCGAACAGGGGCGTGAAGCCGCCCTGCTTTGCGGTCGGCTCGAAAACGGCGACCAGGCCGCTGCGCTGGGCGGCCACATCGAGCGCGGCCCACTCGGAGGGCGGCCCTTCCTTGCCGGCGGCGTCCACGGCCCGCACGCGGTAGAAAATGCGGCCGGTGGAGGGCGCGGCGCGGTCGATGAAGTTGGTCGAATCGGTCACCGGAGTCTTTGTGAGGCGCTCGCCGGCGACTTCCCGGCGCGCGGAGCGGTAGACATGGAAGCCCGCCGCCGGGGCGTCGGATTTCAGCAACTGCCAGCCGATGTAGACCGCGCCTCCACCGGCGTTGGCGGCGATGACGCGGCGGGGGGTTCGCCGGAAGCTGGTTGAGCCCTGCGGCTCGCGCACCAGGCGGAAGCCGACGTCGG
>CAYOTD010001039.1:0-1553 GCA_964406685.1 uncultured Solibacteraceae bacterium
GTCTGGGACTGGAACGTGACCATCGAGAAGGAGATCATGGCCAACACCATGATCCGGCTCGGCTATGTCGGAAACCACTCCGGTAACCAGATGCAGGCCTTCAGCTTCAACGATGCCACCCCCTCTTACATCTGGTATGCAACCACGAAAGAGCCGGCCCCGACCGGTCAGTACGCCAATACCGCCACTCGTCCCTACAACAAGACCACCTACGGCACCCTCGACCAGTACATGCAGAGCGCATACTCCAATTACAACGGAGCCCAGTTCGTCTTGGAGCGCCGCTACAGCAAGGGCTTCTCGTACCAGTTGATGTACGTGTTGGGTAATGCGATGCGGATCGGCCCGGGCGACAGTAACGGCGGCTACGCCAACCCCGTCACCGAAGTCAACCAGTTCATGCCCGGCATCGTGCCCACCGATTACCAGCAGCGCAACGAGTTCCTCAACTACCGCCGCGACACCTCCTCGCCCCATCACCGCGTCCGGTGGAACTGGATGGTCGATCTCCCCTTCGGCAAGGGCAAGAAGTTCGGCGGCAACGCCACCGGCGTGGTGAACCACATCATCGGCGGATGGCAGCTCTCCGGAATGGGCGTCCTCGGCAGCACCTGGGGCACGCTGACCACCAACTACTGGCTCACCGGCGCGCCGCTCCAGTATTACGGCTACGATTATCCGATTCAGGATTGCCGCACCGGCACCTGCTATCCCGGCTACCTCTGGTACAACGGCTACATCCCGTCCAATAAGATCAACAGCACGGACGCCAACGGCAAGCCCAACGGGATCATGGGTGTGCCCTCCAGCTACAAACCCTTCGCCCAGCCCTTCATCCCCTGGGGCAGCACCACCTTCCCGGCCATTTCCGGTTCGGTCCCGGCGGGCACCAACATCGCGACCTACTGGGACACCAACACGGTCTGGATCCAACTGAACAACGGTACGATCCAGCGGACGACTTACAACACCGGTTTGAACCCCTTCCGCAACCAGTTCTTCCCCGGCCCGCGGCAGTGGAACCAGGACGTCTCCCTCTACAAGCGGTTCAAGCTCCATGAAGGCGTCGAGCTGCGCTTCAATTTCGACGCCTTCAACGTCTTCAATCACCCCAACAACCCGGCCAGCGTGGACGCCGCCGGAGTCCTGGCCACCCGCGGCCAGGCCGGCGCCGCCCGCGAGTTGCAACTAGCCGTCCGTCTCTCCTGGTAAGAAAACGGGGACAGACGGGACGTTTCCTCGTGTTGGGAAACGTTCCGTCTATCCCCGGTCTAGGGTCTAGGAAACGCGTCGCAAGTGCGGAACCGCGGCCACCGCGCGTTGATCCCGCGCATCGACGGGCAGGACCGCGCCGTGTCCCTGGAAGCGGTACTGCATGCCGCTGGCCGGTCCCACGACGGTGAGCACGGTCTTGCCGGTGTATTGGAAGCTGACGGTCGTCCCCCGCGGCTCCCCCTTTGCCGAGTGCGCGGCGGACCACGCCACCCGCGAAGCCGCCCAGGCGTGGGCGCAGCAAGGCATGGCGCGAGGATTTAGCCGTAAGGCCGCAAACC
>CAYOTD010001040.1:0-1549 GCA_964406685.1 uncultured Solibacteraceae bacterium
GGCTCCAGCGCCATCGTGACGGCCACGATGCGCGCCCTCATGGAGTTCTTCGGTGTGCAGATCCCGCAGCCCGTCCTGCCGGGACTCATCCTGAGCGTGGAGCTGGACGAGTTGAAGATCGGCGCCGGGCTCCAGGATCGCGTCATTCAGGTCTATGAGGGCGTCGTCTTCATGGATTTCGACCGGGAGCGGATGGAACGGGACGGGTTTGGCCGGTACGAGCCGATGGAGCCCGGTCGCTTGCCTCCGCTCTATGTCGCGTACCACGACACGCTGGCGGAGGGGACCGAGGTCACTCACAACGACCTCCGCAGCCGATACAACCGCGGCGACTCGCAGGTCCTGGCCGGCATCAAGCGCTGGGCGGAGTTGGCGCAACAGGCGCGCGACCTGATCGTTGCCGGTCGCGGGCGAGAAATCGCGCCGCTGATGGACGCCAATTTCGATCTGCGCGCCAGCCTGATCAACATCAGCCCGGGCAACCGGGCGCTGGTGGAGACCGGCCGGAAGCTCGGCGCCGCAGTCAAGTTCGCCGGTTCGGGCGGCGCGGTCGTGGGCTGCTACGACGGGGATCCCGAACGCCTGCGGCGGCTGGCCGCCGCGTACACGGAACTCGGCGCGAAGCTGATCACGCCGCAGATCGTCTGAGGCGCAGCGCGCGACCGATCGTGCGCCGCGAGAGAAAGGCTCTCCATGAGGTCAGCAGATCACCAACCCCCAGCGGCCGACCGTCGGCGCGCGGTCCGCAAGGCCGTGATCCCCGCCGCCGGCATGGGCACGCGGTTCTTGCCGGCGACGAAGTCCATGCCCAAGGAGATGCTGCCGATCGTCGACAAGCCGGTCCTGCAGTTCGTCATCGAGGAAGCGGTAGCCAGCGGGATCGACGACATCCTCATCGTCACGGGCCGCGCAAAACGCGCCATCGAGAATCACTTTGACTTCAACCCCGAGATGGAGGCCTTCCTCGTCTCGGTCGGGAAGCACGAACTCATCGATCAGATCCGGGACATCGGGAGCCGCGCGAAGATCCATTACATCCGGCAAAAGCTGCAGCTCGGCCTCGGGGACGCCATCCGCCTGGGGCGGGACCATGTCGGGGACCAGCCGTTCGCTGTCCTGCTGGGAGACACGATCATCGAGCCGCCGGAGGGCCAGAAGCCAGGGCTTCGCCAGCTCCTGGATGTCTTCGAGACCCGGCGGGCGAGCGCCGTTGCCGTCCATCGCGTGCCGCAGGAGTGGGTCACCCGCTACGGCGTGGTGGACGGGGAGCCCGTGGAGGGCAATCCCGACGTGCTCCGGCTTCGGCGGCTGGTCGAGAAACCGGCCGTCGCCGAGGCGCCCAGCAACCTGGCCATTGCCGGACGGTACGTTTTCACGCCGGAGATCTTCGAGTGCATCGACGCTACGGGGCAAGGTGTCGGCGGCGAGATCCAGCTCACCGACGCCATGAACCTCTTGGCGCAGCGGCAGCCCATGTACGCGCTGAGCTGGCAGGCCAGCCGCTACGATATCGGCAATCGCGTCGAATACGCCAAGTGCTTCATCGACT
>CAYOTD010001041.1:0-1547 GCA_964406685.1 uncultured Solibacteraceae bacterium
ACGGAAAACGCACCGGAACCGCCGAAGAAGTGCCGTCGCACATCCGGACTAGCCCCATCGGCGCTCCGCAGCGCCACTACCGGCTCCAGCCGGCCCTGGTGACCCGGGAAAGAGCCTGCGGCGGGGTTGTCATCGTCGCCGGACCGCGCGGCACCTATGCCTACCTCAGCGACCGGGACGGCGACATCGCCGACTACGAACCGGTGGCCGTCGCGCTTCCGGGCACCGGCGAGGGCGACCTGCTCGCGACCCTGGGCTACGCGCTGCGCGCCTGAGTCCCGCATGCCCACCGCCACCGCGAAGCGGCCCGCCGGGCTGCGGTCGTCTCAGCCGGCGTCCGCCTCGGCGGCCCAGGTCCGGCGCCGGGCGGTGCGGCGGGCGTCCGCCCAGCGTTGCATGTGGCGGTCGCGCACGTCTTCGGAGACGTTGCCGGCGTCGCCGGCCAGCCACTGGGCGTACCGAGCCGACGCATCGTTGGGGGAGGCCCACGCGGACAGTTCGGCGAAGGCCTCGTAGAACGGGCGCACCGCTGGGTTCAGATCCCGGCCCGGAAGACAGTTGTCTTCCAGCAGCCTCAAAACGTAAGGCCAGCAGTGCGCCACCAGCGCGGCGGCCAGAGCCGCCTCAACTTTGCCGAGCTTCTCGCCTTTCGACGCACGGTGCGCCTCGGTCAAAGCGGCGATTGAGTGTTCGACGACACTCACGTCGACCGCGACGGGCCGCCGGCTGTACGTCGGCGTGCGGAAGACGAGGTCGCCGCCGCTGGGGACGGGAGGTTGAAAATCCGGGTCGGAGAGGATCTGGTCGATGGTCCCGGCCGGCCAGTTGAGGCCCTGCTCCAGGCTGTGGAGCACCCTGTCGCTGAAGTTGTCCCGGGATCCGGCCTCGATGTCGGCCAGGACGCGCACCGACACGTTGCAGGCTTCGGCGAAGGCCTCGCGGTTGGAAAACCCCATGTCCGTGCGCGCTTTGCGAATGGCGGCCCCAAGCCGTTTCCAGTTTTCGTGTCTGGTGCTGTCCATCGCGGTCTCTCCACCTTCGCATGTCCGCGCCCCCTGTGATTCTTCAAAGTAATCCAGCAGGCAACTGCGGCTTGCAGCGGATCAGCGAACCGACCGTCGAGGCCGCGCCGGCGCACGCGTTTTCTCCCACGGATGCCGACGTCCACTGCACCGTGCGGTGCACATTGAATCCGCGGACGCTGGCGGCCCCGAGGCCGCGCCCCACCCGCCAGATGGCCGCCTGTCCCGCGAGACTGCCGGCCATGACCACCGCGTCTGTGCTCTCCGATGCGAGTTTCGTCGCCGTCAACATCCACGCGCGCGACTCCGCATTCGGATGCAAAGTGCACGCGCATACTGCCGTAGCAGCGCTGATCCCGCAATTGCGGGACCAGTTCCTGTCCCGCAGCCAGGGCAACGACCCGCTGCGGGCGTACCTCACCGCCGAGCGGGTGGAGTGGGCGCTGGAGTGCGGGCCCGTCCGGGAACGCATCGACCCCGAGAAGACCCTCGACGAGGCCGGCGTCGCCCCGGGCGCCGATCTGT
>CAYOTD010001042.1:0-1544 GCA_964406685.1 uncultured Solibacteraceae bacterium
ACGGCAGATTGACCATGAGCCTCACGCCGGCTATGAGAAGAAGCATGAATACCAGGCATCTTCCCCAAAAATAGAAGGGGTTCACCTTCACCTGGGGAGGGAAGAGAAGACCGATGAGAGTGGTTTCGTTTTCATCACCCGGTCCGGTGAGGCCCGTTTCCCCCTTTCCTTCTTTCCCCGCGCCGGTCCGGGATCCCGCCAAGATGCTTCCGGGCGGGCGCGTCGAGGGGCTCGAGCAAGGCGGGAATGCTGAGCGTGACCCGGACGGGGCCGTCGCAGGTGCGGACCTCCCTGGTCCAGCGCCCCCGGTCGATCTCGTCCTCGTCGGTTCCGGCCAGCGCGAGGAGGAGGGCTTCCAGGTCGGCCAGCGCCCCGGCGTCGGGGCGCTCCATCTCGCCGTCAGCGCGCAACCGGACCGCCATCGGGTACGCCTCCTCTCCCGCCGCCGGCAGGCCGTAGGCCTCCCACAACTCGACATCGCCGAAGGAGAGCTCCGAGATGGGGCCGAACCAGAGCGTCCACCGGTCCTGACCCTCCATCATCTCATCCGGCCTGCGCGCCTGGAGGAGGGCCTCCAGCTCTTCCGGCGCGCGAAAGAATCCCAGGCCATAGGTGATGCCCCCTCCGCCCAGGACGCTCAGATAGCGGAGGCCCGGATCCACTTCCGGGGCTTCGACCCGGAGGAGATCCTCGTCGGAGAGGTGGCGCCAGGGTTTCGCCCGGTAAAACGCGTCGGCCGCGGCGGCGAACGAGCGCATCCGTTCCACGGTTACCCCCGGGGCGTCGATGGCATCGGGGGGTAAGGGCCTGCCGGTGGTGAACTCGGCGAAGGAATTGAGCGCCGCCTTGACGGCGGGAAGCTGGCCGACCACCGAGACAGTCGTTCCCGAGTTGCCGAGGATGCCGCGCAGATGTTCGGCCAGCGCCTCATCCGCCACCTCGATCCGCTCGGGCCGGCATCCGGCCATGCTCTTCCGGAGGCCGAACTCGACCAGCGCCTCCAGCGCCAGGTCGTGGTCGTGGGCGCTTGGTGCGGCCTCGATCTGCTGATTCAGGCGCCCGGTCCTGAGGCTCACCCAGACCCCGCCCCAGGGCCGGTAGGGCTTCCCGCCGGGACCCTGCTCGATCCAGGCCGGCATGCGCACCAGCCCGCCCTGCCAGACCTCGGCGGCCATGCGGGGCAGTTCGAGAAAGCGCCGGAGTCGCTGCGGGGAGACGGGGCTCATGGGATCTCCTTGCGGGCCGGAAGCGGCGCGCTGCGCTCGCCGGCAGCTAGAATGGTTCGATCCGGCCGGCGGGGTCGAACGTGAGGGGCTGCGGCGGACCGAGCACCTGCAGGCCGAGCCGCTCGGCCTCGGGCAGAAGCGCCGGCGAGATGGCCAACTCTTCCAGGGACAGGGTGTTTTTGATCCGGACCAGGCGCACGGTGTCGAGCGGTGTCTCGCCGACGGCCATCTGGATGGCCTCCCGGTCGGTCTCGAAGACAAGGGGCAGCTTGCCGGCGGACCAGAGCCGGGTTGTCAGGACGTTGGCATAGGTCGCCC
>CAYOTD010001043.1:0-1543 GCA_964406685.1 uncultured Solibacteraceae bacterium
GGGAGCCGCCACGAAGGGGCTTGGGCGGCGGACCACCACCACGCGGCATCCTTCCAGCCGGGCGGCCTCGAGCTTCGCGGGCACGCCGCCCTCCGCGCCGCCATCCTTGCTGACGATGACGCCGGCGCCTGTGGCCCGAATGGCCTCCTGGTTCTGGTCCACAGAAAACGGACCTCGCGCCGCAATCACCGCCGCCTCCGTCAACCCGGCGGCGCGGCAGGCGGCCAGGGATTCGGCCAGCGGGAGAACCCGTGCGTACAGCGGCAGGCCCATGCGTCGCGCCTGGCGCACGTATGGTTCCAGATTGCGTGATCCAGTCATCAGCAGAACCGTGCGTCCGTAGGCGAAGGCGACACGCGCCGCTTCCTCGTGGTTGCCGGCCCACATCACCTCACCCGTCAGCGAGGCATCGGTCTCGCTCCGTTCCCAGCGTAGGTAGAGAACTCCGGCGGCCCGGGCCGCCGCGCGCGCGTTGGCTTGCGCCTCGGCCGCGTACGGATGGGTGGCATCGACCAGCGCCTTGGCGCCGGCGCTGCGCAGCAAGCCGGCCATCGCCGTGGCATCCAACCGGCCGCTGCGGCGCTCCACCAGCGGATGCGAAGGGAGCGCCAGCGGCGCGTCCGTGGCGGTGGAGACCAACACCCGGCGCCCGCTCTCCACCAGCGCCGCGCAGAGGGGAGCCGTCTCGCCGGCGCCTCCCAGCAGCAGGATCACAGCCGGTAGCCCCGCGGAGTCACCAGGCGCCCCCCCACCACCCGCGTGCCGGGGCAACCGATCAGCACGATGCTGCGCATGCCGATCTCGGCGGACAGGAAGTTGCCCAGGTCGCTGATCACGACGTGCTCGTCCTCCAGTCCTACCGCGGTCGCAATGCCGACTGGGGTGGAAGGCTCGCGATACCGCCGGAAGACGGCCGCGGTTTCTTCCAGTTGCCGGATGCGGCGGCGGCTGCGCGGGTTGTAGAGCGCGGCCACCAAGCCGGCTCGCGCCACCGCCTCCAGGCGTTCCAGAATCTGTTCCCAGCCAACCAGCAGGTCGCTCAGGCTGATACAGGCGAAATCCAGCATGAGAGGCGCGCCCAGCCGAGCCGCCGCCGCGAGACAGGCGGACACGCCCGGCACCACTTCGATCGCCACATCGACGCCCAAGCGCTGCGCTTGTTCGATGACAAGTCCGGCCATGCCGTACACGCCCGGATCGCCCGATGAGACCACCGCCACCGTCGCGCCCTCGGCGGCGCGGCGCAAGGCGATCTCGCACCGCTCCACTTCCCGCGTCATGCCGGTGGCGATGATTTCCTTGCCGGCCGTCAGGTCGCGGATCAGGTCGACGTAGACGTGGTAGCCGACTACTACCCCGGATCGTCCAATCGCCTGTTCGGCGCGGCGGGTGCGATCGAGCGGGCTGCCGGGGCCGATTCCGACCACGTAGAGCATTCCCGCGCCACCGCGACGGTCACTCCGTTGATGACGGTCTTGGAGAGTAATAGGCGAGTCCTCCTTCCGGCCAGCAAGGCGCACGGCTCGGCCACCGCCGGCAAGCC
>CAYOTD010001044.1:0-1539 GCA_964406685.1 uncultured Solibacteraceae bacterium
AATAGTCGCCCGTACCCGCCGTCCCCGCGAGAAACGCGGCGCGCAGCCGTTGCAGCGCCCTCCAATCAATGTCGTTCCAGTCCATCATCGGGCGTGGAGCCGGCGGGACGCGACGGATCATTCGCCTTGCGCTCGGGCTCGGGAGAGTTGGTCGCCAGCAGGCCGTCCAACGCGTGATGTTGGATGCCAAACCAAGCTCTCAGGTCTTCAATGCGTTTTCGGGCGGTGGCGTCCGCGAACGGCTCGCGCTCGCGGAGGGCCGCGAGCATCAGGTTTTTGGGCGTGTGCTCAGAGGCCACGAACTCCATGAGTTTCGTGCGATAACCGGCCCATTCCAAGAACAACGCGCGCAAGCCGTCGGTCAGCCACTCGGCCAGGCGCTCTTCCATGACGCCATGCCGCAGCAACGGGGCGAGCGGCTCGGGCCGGGCCAGTTGTGGCCGCAATTCCTTGTGGCAGCACGGCGCCACGATGATGAGCTTCGCGCCGAGTTCGATGCCGCGGCGGATGGCGTCGTCTGTGGCGGTGTTACAGGCATGCAAGGCGATGAGCGCGTCCACGCGGGGCAGTTCCGTGGACGCGATGTTCCCGGAAATGAACTCGATCCCATCGGCCCGGATTCGCGCGGCGAGCCGGTTGGCGCTGGCCACCAGTTCCGGCCGGGCTTCCACGCCAATGACGCGCACGGATTGTTTCCACACTCTGCGGAAGAGGTGCCACGCGCCAAACGTGAGGTAGCCCTTCCCGCACCCCATGTCCGCCAGCGTCAGCGTGCTGCCGGCGTCCCGCCGGAAGCACGTGCGTTGGAAGCTCCTTGGATCCACCTGCATTCCTTCGCCAAGTGGGTGAGCAACTCCAGATAACGATTGATCTGGCGGTGTTTGTCGGCCATCGAGGCGCGCGGTTTGCCGTCCCGATCCAGCACGCCGAGACCGATCAGCCAGTCATCGGCCGGGCGGGCCAGGATGCCGGCGTGTTTCCGGTCGTGCTCGCGCGGCGGGGCTTGCTTGCGCGTCGGTTTGTGGCTGATGAGCCGCGGCGGGCCGGAAGGAGAGGCGATGATCTGCCAGTCGGCCTTGGTGGTGCCGAGCAAGGCGCTGCGGACGTTGTGGCGCAGTTGCTCGCGCAGCCACGCGGCGCTCTCGGACAGCGGGAGGTTCTTGGTCGTGTCCCGCGTGTCGTGGCGGAACGTCAGCGAGAGATGCGGCGTCCCCTTCAAGGAGACGCAGCGCCCGAGGATTTTGCGCGGCGCATCGTCGGGTGTGACCGCGAGCGAGAGGACCAAGCGGACGAAGGTCCCCTCCGCGAGGCTGGCCGCCGCTTCGTTGGCGAAGCGTTCGTTGGGGTCTGGTTGGGTCATACGAGAGCAAATGGCGCGGGTTCGCGCCCGCACCGCTGCTGTGTTGAGGGAGCCTTCACGACCTGTAAATCGCGCGTAAGGACGATTCACTCACGAGCGTGCTGCCGTGCGTCCCGCCCCCCCGACCCACAGGCGCATGGACATCCCCCGCGCACCCACCCCCCACCCCCCCGGTGATG
>CAYOTD010001045.1:0-1539 GCA_964406685.1 uncultured Solibacteraceae bacterium
CCGTGGCGGTGTTGGCCACGTTTTGCAGCGCCCCGGACAGGTTGAGGGAGCTGTAGGCGTTGTCGTCTGCCAGGATGGAGACGCCGCCTGTGGGGGTGGTGGCCGGGATGCGCAAGACGCCCGTCTGGTTGTCGTTCCAGATGAAGAGTTCCGAGAGCAACGGGAATTGGGTCAGGTCGGCAAAGAGCGTCCGGTTTGTAAACTGCGGGTTGTCACGCACGCAGATATGCCAGACCTGTGAGCCGATGGCGCCGAAGGAGATGGTCGGATAGTTGTTTACGGCGCCGCGCAGGTCTTCCAGGTTGGGGCTTCCTGACAGGTCCAGCGCGGTCAGCGAGCAGTCCTCGAAGCAGGCCCGGCGCAAGGACGGGGTGTTGGTCAAATCGACCTGGGTGAGAGACCCGGACAGATAGCACTCGATGGTGTCCAGATTGGTGAAATTCCGAAAGTCCAGCCGGGCGATCCGGTTGTAGGACGAGCACCACTGAGCCAGGGTGGGGGCCACCAGATGCAGGCCCCGGACCGCGGATACCTGCTGGTCGGGCACGAATTCGATGTCATAGGAGCCGCCGTCCCCGGCGTCATAGCCGATGTTGATGCGCCGCACCGCGCTCCAGGGGGTGACCTTGAGCCGGTTTTCCCGCGTGGCCGCCGTTCCGTAGTTCTTGGACGGGGTGGCGGAAGCGCTGGTCGTGCCGTCGGCGAATGTCCACAAAATGTCCGGGGCGCCATCGACCACCAGCACCGGCGAGAAGGAAGCGCCCTCGGTGACGAAGATCATGGACTGTCCGCTCCCAGCCATAACGCCGGACAGAAGCAGCGGCAGGTCGTCGGCGCCGTCCTGGGCCAGGGCGGCCGGCGTCGGCGCAAGGCCCCACGCCAGAAGCGACACGGCAACCAACAGGATGTGCAGGATGGCGGACGGCACCGAATTCTCCGTTCGTGCGGACAGTGTGTTGCGCGTAAGCCCCGACACGCAGATTCCGGCATGAGGGGCGAACTGGCGACTCGCAGGAGACAGCTCGCCGCTCCGGGCGGGCCTTCCAGCGCCGCAGAGAGAGGCGGCGGCCGCTAATGCCGCACCGGGGTTGCGGTTCCGAGCCGCTGCGAAGCGGCATGCCCCTGTGCCGATTTTACAGCATTACGCCGTAGCAGGTCACGACGGTGATGGCAACGATGTCTGGGGCGGGGCGTTTGCTACAGCGAACCGGCGATCCGCCGGAGGGGAGAATATAGGGCCGTTGTCGCTGCCGCGACGCGGCCCTTTTTCATGCCCGAAGCTGCATCCAGGCGCTGCCCATGGCGGCGGCGATCTTTTTAAGCGTGGCCACGCGGGGATGCGCAGCCAGGGATTCCATCTGGAGAGAGGCGTGGCGGGTGACGCCCATGCGGCGAGGACGAACATGAACGGTCGGACGCCAATACCGTTTCCTTTGAAGGCCTCTTCCCTTCCAAGGGCGGATATGGAAGCAGCCTAATCGCTACCCCTCCGGGGGCGGCGGTGTCAGGTGAATACTATCCCTGTACTTACTATGAATA
>CAYOTD010001046.1:0-1537 GCA_964406685.1 uncultured Solibacteraceae bacterium
GTACATCCGGTCCGCCCGCGAGATCTACAGCGAGACCCAGGCCGTACCGCCCATACGCGAATTCGCCAAGATGCATGGCATGGACCGGAAGGCACAGCCGCTCTACGACCTGTTCCCGCGCGGGCCGATGAAGATGATCACCAAGTACGGCGGCCTGCCCCAGCCGACGGGCTGCGTCTGATCGGACTCAGGCCACGACGGGCCGCCGCCGAAGAACCGGTTCCCGCGGCTTGACCGCCTGACCGGCCAGCGCCGTTCAGGCGGGTCCCGCTGGACCCTTCGCCGGCGCTCCGGGCCGTGCGCCGCGATCTACGGACGGCTGCGTTCCGGCCATTCGGGCGACGACCGGACACCGTTGCCAGGCTCGATAGTTCGAGCGTCCTCCGGGCGCGGACCACGATGCCGCCACAGCACGCCTCCCCATCCGATCGAGCCGCCGAATCTGCCTCCGGCACCGCCATGCCCCTAGCGATCTTGCCAACCGCCGAGTGCCATCTGGACGGCCTGTATGCGGCTTTCGACGCGGTGGCGCGCGAGCGGCAATACCTAGCGTCCTTCCAAGCGCCCGCGAAGGAAGCGTGGTTGGGCACCCTGCGGACCAACATCGCCCGTGACCTCTGCCAGTTCGTCGCCGTGGACGACGAAGTCCTGGGCTGGTGCGACGTCTTGCCGGCCCCGGGTGAAGCGCGAACCCACGTCGGGGTGCTGACGATCGGCGTTCTGCCGCCTGCGCGCGGCCGGGGCGTTGGCGCCATGCTGATGGAAGCGGCGATCGACCAGGCCTGGGCCAAGGGCCTGCGGAGAATCCAGCTCACGGTACGCGCGGACAACAGCCGGGCCACATCGCTGTATGAACGCTTCGGCTTCGCCACGGAAGGCGTCCTACGACAGGATTTCTGCGTCGACGGCCGGTATTTCGACGGGTACCTGATGGCCCTGCTTCGTCGCTGACGGGTTGCCGACCCCCCCGGCCGTCGCCTGGGAGTCGCCAGCCCAGCGCGGCACGGGAACTCGCCTAATGACGATGACGATGCTTGTGCTCGGGCTTGGCGGCCTCTGCCTCCGGCGCGGCCGGCGGATGACGGATGACGACGACGAGTTCGTCCGGCTCGAACCAGAATTCACCGGGGGGAAGGTCGGGGTGGCCGGTAATCAATTGTACGAAGCCATCGACGGCATTGACCTGGGTGATGGCTTCCCAGGTATCGGTCGGATGCTTGCTGGTACCGAGGCCGTTGTAGATCAAATCGCCTAGGCGGACCTCGCAGGCGGCTATCTTGATTCGGGTGGTCACTTTCCATGTCCTCCACTGCGCCGATGAGTCGGCCGCGGATGGGATCATGCGCGGTTCCACGAATCCTCGCCACGAATAAAGGTGCGAGTCGGCGGCAGCCCGCGGCACCGAAGCGGCTTGCCGGTCAGCGCCCGATGCCCCGTCCGGCCGAGCCCATCCGTATAATCCGGCATGCCTGAAGATACCCAATCCGATTCCGCCCTCTCCGCGCCGTTCGATTGCCTGCCGCTGGCACCGGCGGTG
>CAYOTD010001047.1:0-1537 GCA_964406685.1 uncultured Solibacteraceae bacterium
GACGTCCGCGCTTACGCCGCCGGCGAACGGCCGGTATATGCCGAATGCGGCGGCCTGATGTACCTGTCGCAGGGCGTCGAGACCACCGGCGGAGAGCGGCACGCCATGGCGGGCGTCCTGCCGGTGTGGACCCGCATGTTGACGCGGCGCAAGGCGCTGGGCTATGTCGAAGCCACAGCCGAACGCGATTCTCTCGTTGCCGCTGCCGGCGAGACACTGCGAGGACACGAATTCCACTACTCCGAGTTGATCCCGGCCGCGGATGCCGGTGTGGACTGGCTGCCGGCCTATCGGCTCGCGCGGCGACGGGAAGAGGCGCGCCATCCGGAGGGATTTCAACGCGGGCGCGTGCTGGCCAGCTACGTGCATCTGCACTTCGCCTCGCATCCGGGCGCGGCATCGCGATTCGTGCGCGCCTGCCGGGAGGGACGTCCGTGAGACAAGCGCTCATCCATTCCCTGCTCGCCGATCCGCTGGACGGCGCCGCCATCGAGGCCCGTTCGCTGGCCGCCATCGACCGGGAAGCGCCGCGGCACGGTTTCCCGCCGCGCGAGTGGGCCGTGGTCCGGCGCATGATTCACGCCACGGCCGATTTCTCGCTCGCCGCGTGTACGCGCTTTTCGCCCGGAGCCGTGGACGCCGGCGTGGCGGCGTTGAGGCGCGGGAGCGCGATCTATGCCGATAGCGCGATGATCCGCGCCGGGGTGTCGTTGGCGCGGCTGCGCGCCGTCTACCCGGCCTACGCGCCGGAACAGGTGCTGTGCCATGTCGCTGACGCCGACGTCAGCCGGGAAGCGGCCGGCGCGGGCCGGCCGCGGTCGTTGTTCGCCGTGCGCAAAGCGCGCACGCAACTGGAGGGCGCGATAGCGGTAATCGGCAACGCGCCGGTGGCGTTGTTGGAGCTGAACCGGATGATCCTCGAAGAAGATCTGCGGCCCGCTCTGGTGATCGGCATGCCCGTGGGCTTTGTGCACGTGATCGAAAGCAAGCAGGAACTCACCGGCCTCGATGTGCCGTGGATCGTGGTGGAAGGGCGGCGCGGAGGCAGCACGCTGGCTGTGGCGGCGCTGCACGCGCTGTGCGGGTTGTGCCATGGGTAGGCCCGATTCCGTCGTGGTCCTGGTGGGCTTTGGCGTTTCGTCGGAAGAGGCGCGCAAGGTCTACGCCCATATTGAGCAGCGGGTGCGAGCGTTTGTGCCCGGATCTACGGTGCGGTGGGCGTTCACTTCCGGCCGCATCATAGCGAAACTGCGCGAACAGGGCGTGAGGCTGCCGGCGCTGGCCGGGACTCTGGAGGAGTTGGAACGGGACCACGTGGAGATCGCGGTGTTTCAGCCGCTTCTGACCGTGCCAGGGCAGGAGTACGTCAAACTGCTGCAACTGGCCGGGAATACGCGGCGGCGGCGCGTGGGGGCGCCGTTGCTGGCCTCCCGCGAAAGCGTCGCCGAGGTGGTGCAGGCGCTGGCCCCGTCGCTGCGCAGCGACAGCGTCAACGTCGTGGCGTGCCACGGCAACCAGCGGCACGCCGAATACAATC
>CAYOTD010001048.1:0-1529 GCA_964406685.1 uncultured Solibacteraceae bacterium
CGGGCACGAGCATCCGGTGTTCGTCATCCAGGTGCTGGCATCCTCGGTGTTGCTGCGCGAGGCCGTTTGGCCCGACGTCCGGCGCGCCGCCCTGCTGGCGGCGACGGCGCTGCTGATCTCCCTCGCGGTCGCCTTCTCCGCAGCGCAGATCGCGCTGCGTCCGCTGCGGCGGATCAGCCAGACCATCGACCGGATCGCCAGCGGCCAGCCCTCCGTGGCGGACGAACACGAAGCCTCCTCCACCAGCGAGTTCCGGGTGGTCGAACAAAAACTCCAGCTTCTGGGTGCGCAGTACAAGGACACGCGGGAGACCGCGGCCCAGTTGCGCGGCGGCGTCGAGCGCCTGATGGAGCGGATGGAGGAGGCGATACTGCTGTTCGACGGCAACGGCAAGATCCTGATCTCCACCCATCCCACCGAGCGCCTTCTGGGGATCCCCCGCGACGATCTCATGAAGCGGCGTCTGGCCGACCTGTTCCCTCCCGAAAGTCCCGCGGGCGACGCCATCGCCCGGGCGATCGCCACCAGGCAGGCTTTGCGGAACTTCTCGGTCGAATGGCCCCGCCAGGAGGGCGCCGTCACGGTGCTGCTGCGGCTGGAGCCGCTGCCCGACGGCGTTCTGCTCCGGCTGCACGACCCCGAGGAACTGCGGGCCGTGGAAGCGCAATTGAATCTCTCCTCGCGCCTGACCGCCATTAACCGTCTTACCGGAGGGGTGGCGCACGCCATCAAGAACCCGTTGAACTCGATCGCGCTGCGCCTGGAACTGCTGCGCTCCCGCGTGTTGCCCGAAGTGCCCGACGCCAAAGGCGAGATCGAAGTGATCGCCCAGGAAATCGCCCGGCTGGACAAGGTCGTGCGCACGTTCCTGGATTTCACGCGCCCGGTGGAGCTGAAGAGCGCCGCCTTCGACCTGAGCGAGACCCTCACCAGCGTGCTGAACCTGATCCGGCCGGAGGCGGAAAAGGCCGGCGTGCGGATCGAGGCCGGGCTGCCCTCCTCGCCGGTTCGCGTTTGCGGCGACCGCGAACTGCTGCGGCAGGCCATCGTCAACGTCGTCCGCAACGCGCTGGACGCCATGCCCACCGGCGGCGAGCTCAAGACAAGCATCGAACGGTCGGACGGCGACGCCGTTCTGGCGGTCTCCGACACCGGGGCGGGGATTCCGCCGGAGAATCGGGACAAGGTTTTCGACCTCTATTTCAGCACCAAGGAGAAGGGATCCGGAATCGGGCTGGCCATGACGTACCGCGCCGTTCAACTGCATGGCGGATCCATCGACGTGGACTCCACGGCCGGCGGCGGAGCGACCTTCCGCCTGCGCCTGCCGGAGGCCGTGGAAGGAGCCCTGGCGCAATGAGAACGAAGATTCCGCTGTGGGCGCTGGCCGCGGCCTTGGTGTGGATTCTGAGCGGCTGCGCGACGTCCCGGGGAAAGCGCGGGGTCCCACCACCTCCGCCGCCGCCGGCCGTTGCCGTTACCCCCAAACCGAGACCGGCCGAAGCCGCCATGCCGGAGCCCGGGCTTCC
>CAYOTD010001049.1:0-1527 GCA_964406685.1 uncultured Solibacteraceae bacterium
CGAGGGTCAGTTCGCTGGAAGGCAGCGTGCGCAGGCAGTACTGGCAGGTGTAGCGGTCGCGCAGCAGGATGTTCTTGCGCGACAGCGAGCGCGTCTGTATCGGGATGCGCCGGTATTCCAACAGCCGGATGACGGAGGGCAGGCGCACGGCTTGCCGGCTGGAGTGCACGTGGGCGTGAGCCAGTTCCTCGGCCGAGGCGACGCCCTTCAGCACCAGGACGATGGCGCGGCGGGCGGCGCACACGTTAATCGGCTCATAGCTGGCGTTGAGCACCAGCACCGGTCGATGAAGCCGGTCGAGACTCGTCATCGGGAGGAACCTCCGGCCGGGGACGGCGGGCGGCGGTCCACACGCGCCAGCACCAGCAGCGTGACGCGCCGCGCCCCGGCGCGCTTGAGCGCGGCCGCACAGGCGTTCGCCGTGGCTCCGGTGGTCAGAACGTCGTCCACCAGCGCCACGCGCAGGCCGCGGATGCGCTCCGGCTTTGGCACTTCGAAAGCTCCGGCCACGTTCTCGCGCCGCCGGCTGTGGCTCAACCCGGCCTGGGCAGCGGTGGCGCGGGCGCGCCGCACCGCGTCAACCACCTTGACGCCGCAGCGCCGGGCCACTTCCGCGGCCAGCAACTCGGACTGATTGAATCCGCGCCGCCAGCGCCGCCACCAGTGTAGCGGCATGGGCACGATGGCGTCGAAGGTCTCCTCGCTGGGCAGGGCCGCCCCCAACAACGAACCCAGCGGGCGGGCCAGCGTGCGGATGCGCTGGTACTTGAACAGGTGGATCAGCTTGCGCAGCTCGTCCTGGTAGGCGCCGAAAGAATAGGCGGCGTCGAAACGGTTCAATTCCAGCCGGCACAGGGGGCAGCGCCCGTTCTCGTCGAGGGGATACTGGTTGGCGAACGGTGTGCGGCAGGAGGCGCAGAAGTACTCGGCTTCGATCGGCCGGGGCGCCGACAGGCATTTCCGGCACACCGGGATCCTGGAGATTTCCCGGAGCGGAGCGTCACAGACGCGGCAGTTGTCGGGGAAGAGGAACGAGAACAACTCGGCGGGCAATCTTAGGGCAGCGGACTGCGCTACAACCGGCGAAACACGCTGTAGCCACCAACTGGGGAAGACTCACCTCCACCAAATAGATAGTGTACAACATCCGTATAGGAGAAATAAGATGGCCCCCATGCCGACTCGCCGCGCATTTCTGGCCGGTGCCGCCGCCGCGCTCACTTCCCGCCGCCCGCCCAACGTGGTGCTAATCTACTGCGACGACCTGGGGTACGGCGACGTGGGCTGTTACGGCTCGACGCTGCGGACGCCGAACCTGGATCGCATGGCGCGGGAAGGAGTGCGATTCACCCACTTCTATTCGGCCAACCCGGTCTGCTCGCCGTCGCGCGCGGCGCTCCTGACGGGACGCTATCCGCCGCGAGTGGGCGTGCCGCGGGTGCTGTTTCCCCGGGACACCGTCGGGCTGCCGGATTCGGAAGTCACCATCGCGCAGATGCTGAAGCCGGCGGGCTACAAGACCATGTG
>CAYOTD010001050.1:0-1287 GCA_964406685.1 uncultured Solibacteraceae bacterium
CGAGGCCGAAACCGGTGCCATCCCAGCCGACGCCGAGATAGGGTCCGGCGACGTCATTTTCAGCGGCGCAGGCGGCTACGTGCGCCTGGTGGTGCTGCACGGCCCTGACAGGCAGTCCCGCGCGCCGCGCCCACTGGGTGGAGGCGTAGTCCGGATGGAGGTCGCAGGCGATCCATTCGGGCTTGAAGCTGTAAAGCCGGCACAGATCGTCGATGGCGCGCTCGAAGGCGCCGCGCGCCTCGAGCGTGTCGAGATCGCCGACATGCTGGCTGACCACCACCTGGCGGCCGCGCGCGATGGCAACCGTATTCTTGAGGTGGCCGCCCACGGCGAGCACGGCGGGGAGTTCCCGGCGCACGCGGACCGGCAGCGGCGCGTAGCCGCGCGCCCGCCGCAAAACGCTTTCGCGGCCGCGCGAGACGCGCACGACCGAATCGTCGGCCGGACGCGCAATCGGGCGATCGTGGGTTAGAAAGACGTCGGCGACACCGCCCAGCCGCGCGTGGGCCTCATCGTTGGAAATTGCGATCGGTTCGTCGCTCAGGTTGCCGCTGGTGGCCACCACCGGATGCGGGAACTCGCGCATCAGCAGGTGATGGAGCGGCGAGTAGGGCAGCATGACGCCCAGGTAGGGGGAACTCCTGGCGACTCCGGGCGCAAGGCCCGGCGCGCCGGACGGACGCAGCAGAACGATGGGCGCGGCGGGAGACAACAGCGCGGCCTCCTCCGCGGCGGATACGACGCAGTAACGGCGCACTTCGCCCATCGAGGGCATCATCATAGCGAACGGCTTTTCCTCGCGGTGTTTGCGCTGGCGCAGCAGGCGCACGGCGTCCTCGTTGCGCGCGTCCACCAGAAGCTGGAATCCGCCGATGCCCTTGAGCGCGACGACGCGGCCGGCAGCCAGCGCTTGCGCGGCGTCCTGGATGCCGAGATCGATCTTCGGCCCGCAGAGAGGGCAGGCGATGGGCTGGGCGTGGAAGCGGCGGTCGCGCGGGTCGGTGTACTCACGGCGGCAGTCCGCGCACATCTCGAACTCCCGCATGGTCGTGTTCGGGCGGTCGTAGGGGATGTCGAGGACGATGGTGTAGCGCGGACCGCAGTTGGTGCAGTTGGTGAATGGATAGAGGTAGCGGCGGGCGTCGGGATCAAAAAGCTCCGCCAGGCAGGCGGAGCAGGTGGCCAGATCGGGCAGAACCGCCGCGGACTTCTCTTCCCCGCTGTCGCTGGACAGGATTTCGAATGCCGTGTATCCGGCCGGCGCCAGGAAGCTGACTTCGCGCGTCA
>CAYOTD010001050.1:1297-1520 GCA_964406685.1 uncultured Solibacteraceae bacterium
AAGGGCGTTTGCGTCAGCACCACCGCCGCCGCGGGGCGCTCTCCGTCAAGGCGCGCCAGCCACTCGGTGACCGCCGGTTCGGGCCCCTCGACCTCGGCCATCAGCCCGGCGCTCGAGTTCAGGACGTAACCGCACAGCGCGAGCTCGGCGGCAAGGCGATAGACGAAGGGGCGGAAACCCACTCCCTGCACGGCGCCGCACAGCAGGACGCGGGCGCGCGTGA
>CAYOTD010001051.1:0-1516 GCA_964406685.1 uncultured Solibacteraceae bacterium
AATCGCCGTCACCGAGGTCACGACGGCGAAGGCCTCCCCCTTCGCCGAAGGGCTCATCTGGCACCAGACCAACGACTATATGTACCGGGACGACACCCCCTATCCCGGCGCGCGCTCCCGCCTGGGCGAGGACCTGCTCCGCGAAGTCGCCGCGTCGGAAGGACTGCGCCCCGAGATACCGCCCGCCCTCGCGGCGGCGCTCGAGGCGAAGCTGCGCCGCACCGCGCCAGGCTACGCGCCGGCCACCCCGCGCGACCTGCTCGAAACGCTCAAGGAGCGCCTGGTCGTTCCGCTTGCGGAATGGCGCGAACTGCTCGACGCGGCCTCGCGCGACCACGGCCTGGACGCCGCGGCCGCCGAAGATTACATCCGCAAAAAAATCAGGAGGATCGTCATGCCGGGCGCCGCGACCGAATCCGTCTGCGCACTCGAGTCGATGCCGCTGCTTTCCGCTCTCTCCGGCCCCGCGTCCGACATGAGCGCGGAGGAGACCGGGACGGATCCCGCCGGGCTGCTGTCGCAATGGCTCTCGTTTTACGGACCGGTGAGTCCCTCATTTGTCGGCGAGGTGCTGGGCCTTACAGAGGAGCGCCTCGAGCATCTGCTCGCGGAGCTCGGCGAGGAAGGACGCGTAGTGGCGGGCCGGCTGATGGAGGGAAGCGTTTCGATCGAGCTGTGCGACAGGGAGAACATGGAACGCCTTCTGCGCATGCTCCGGCGTTCGCGGAGGGCGGTGTTCAGGGCGCTCCCCCCGGACCGCCTGGGGCTTTTTCTCGCTGCCTGGCAGGGGCTTGCCTCCAGGGGTGGCCGTATTGAGGACATGAGGAACAGGCTCGATTCGCTCTTCGGCTGGCCGGCTCCAGCGGCCGCGTGGGAAGAATACATTCTGCCCGCCCGCCTCGACCCTTACCACACCATGTGGCTGGACGGCCTGATGCAGACGAGCGATCTCTGCTGGGCCGGCTGCGGCCCGAAGAAAATCACCTTCTGCTTCGAGGGCGAGCGCGGGCTCTTCATCGAACGCGCCGATGGCGTCGAAGAGGCGCTCTCTGTGATACCGTCCGCGCGCGGCCGCTACTCGTTCATGGAGTGCGCGCGGCATTCGGGCATACCGACGGGCGAGCTCACCGACCGGCTGTGGGAGCTCGCCTGGATGGGGATTGCGGCCAACGACGGTTTCCACGTGGTGCGAAGCGGCGCGCTCCACGGTTTTTCGCCCTTCTCCCGGGAGAGCGACGATCCCAGGGGGGCGCGGGCGGCCTTCCATCGCTGGGAATCGACCCGGCCCATGGCCGGCAACTGGTATATGATCGACGGGGGCGCCGGCGAGCGCGATGCGCTCGAGGAAGAGGAGCTGCGGCGGGACCGCGTGCGCGCGCTCCTGCGCCGCTACGGCGTGGTCTTCCGCGAGCTTCTGGAGCGGGAGTTGCCGCCGCTGCGCTGGGGAGTCCTGTTCCGCACGCTCAGGCTGATGGAACTGTCTGGAGAGATACTCGCCGGGCAGTTCTTCGAGGGA
>CAYOTD010001052.1:0-1504 GCA_964406685.1 uncultured Solibacteraceae bacterium
GATGATCCTCTGGACAAGCTCGTTCCACTCCGCGGCGCGCAGACCGGCAGGGGTAGCCTCGCTTCTCCCGAAGTCATTCATTTTGCTGAGGACTAGCGGACGATTATACCGTAAAATCCCCGGTGAAGTCACGGTGTAGCCACTGCTTGCCGTCCCGCCCCTGGTGGTATCTTGCGCTTCGGGACGTTTGCGGGGACAATCTCGCTTCCCGCGCCACCTCATGCCGGTAGGGACTTCAGGAGGGCAGCAAATGCGACGAGTTTGGCTTCTTACAGGGATCGCCCTGGCGGCGGTGGTTTCCACCGCCTGGGCGCAGGACTATCGCGCCCGAGTGCAGGGCAGTGTGACCGATACTTCCCAGGCGGTGATCGCCGGCGCGCGGCTCACGCTGCGAAACGTCGAGACCGGCGTCGAAGTGGTCCGCCAGTCCGGTGCCAGCGGGCAGTACCTGTTCGATTTCGTTGACCCCGGAACCTATAGTCTGATCTGTGAGCAGGCCGGTTTCCAGAAATTCGTTCAGGAGAACCTGGCCGTCCGGGTGCGCGGCGACGTGACGCTGAACATCGTGCTCACCGTCGGCCAGGTCAGCGACGCCATAACCGTGACGGACACCCCGGTGGGCGTCCAGTTCAATTCGACCACGCTGGAGATGGTGGTAGACCGGAAGATGCTCGAAGAGTTGCCTCAACTCTCACGCAACCCCTTCAATCTGGCGACACTGGACCCTGCGGTCACCTCCAGGTACTCCACTCCCGACAAACGGTATCCATTCTTCATGTGGTCGTCGAGCCGGATCGATGTGGGCGGCGCGACCTCGGAGATGAACGACCTCCTGCTGGACGGCGCGCCCCTGATGGTGGGCAACAAAGGGACCTACGCGCCGCCGATGGACTCGGTCCAGGAGTTCACCGTCCAGCAGAACAGCGTGGACGCCGAATACGGACACAGCGCCGGCGGCATCCTGAGCATCGCCATGAAGTCGGGCACCAACCAACTGCACGGCACGGCCTACTACTTCGGACGCAACCCCGCCCTGAATGCGCGCAGCAATGCCGTCAGCAACAGCGTCAATCGGACGCGCAACAATATCTCCGGCGCCAGCGCCGGCGGACCGATCCGCAAGAACCGCCTGTTCACCTTCGCCAGCTATGAGAACTGGCGCGTGGTCGAGTTCGCCTCGCAGATCAACACCACCAAGCCGACCGCGCTGGAGATGGCCGGCGACTTCTCGAAGACCCTCAACCGCGTCGGCGGCCTCCGCGGAATCTACGATCCCTGGACTACCGTGCTGAACACCGCGACCAACAAAGCCACCCGCACACCGTTTCCGGGCAATGTTCTCCCTGCCAGCCGCATCGACCCCACCGCCAAGATCGTCATGGGCGATCAGTGGCTGCCCAACCATCCCGGCGACGACATCATGGGCACCAACAACTACAAGACGGACAGTTACCGGCGCCATCGCTACTGGAACTTCTCCGACCGTACGGACTGGAACCTCAGC
>CAYOTD010001053.1:0-1503 GCA_964406685.1 uncultured Solibacteraceae bacterium
GGACCGCGTCGTAGCGCCCATCGATGAACACCTGGTTGGCCGGCCAGCGCCGCCACAGCAGATACCCACCGAACTGATACGTGTTGAAGAGGCGGCCGTCCAGCCGGTGGCGTTCCAGGAATGCCGCGGCGCCTTCGGGGTAGGAATTCGGTAGCGGGCCGAAGCCGAGCCGGAACGGGACTCCCGACGCGACGGTCGCTCCAATCGAGGTCGCCAGCACCAGGAGACAGGCGAGCGCCCCGAGGCGCTCCCAGCGCCGCCGCCATCCACCGTCGGGGCGCGCCCGCGCGTCCGCCGCAAGCCTGACCAGCGCCAGAGCCAGGAACGGTGCGGCGGCGAGCACGAAGTATGGAATGGCCCGGCTCCGGAACGCGGCGTACGTTCCCATGAAGAGAAGGATGCCCAGCCCGACGGGGTCCACCCGCCCCTCGCGCGCCGCGAGCATGGCGGCGGTGGCCGCGAAGATCAGGACAACGAGCCCGAAGATCACGACCGGCGTCCACCAGAACGGTCCGAAATCCGGCAGCCGCCAGGTCTCCACCCACTCGCCGAACACCGTCAGGCGGACCATGCGATTCTGTCTCACGGGGAACAAGAGCAAGGAGACGCCATGCGGGTTCAAGAGCGCCGCCAGGGGAAGGCAGGCGGCCGGCTGAGTTCCGAAGGCCCAATAACTGCAGGCGGCGGCGGCGGCCAAGTGTCTCACCCGCGCTCGATCCAGCTCGAGCCGCCCCCAGCCGGGCACGAACCGATTCCCTCGCGCCACATTGGCCAGCAGCACGATCCCCGGTATGACGAAGCCGAAAACGAAACTGGCGTGGATGTTCGCCCAGATGGTCTGCAGGGGCAGCATGAGATAGGGCAGCCAGCGGGGTCCAGCACGAAGGCGCAACAGGATCGCCACCAGCACGAGAATGAGCAGGAAGCTCAGGATTTCCGGCCGAACCAGAAGCCGGAACCTCACGGCGAGGCTCGCCGCGAAAACCACAATGGTAGCGGCCAGCGGGTGGAGACCACAATCGCGCAGAATCCAGTACAGGACTGCGACGATGACGAAGAGCATGATGAGGCGGAAGAACACCAGCCCGGGCAGTCCCCCAACCCGAAACACCAGGTACAGCAGAATGTCCGCGGCCCACGAGAACTTGATCCACTCCCGCCCGGCGGTCGTGAAGGCAAACGGATCCTGGTCGGGCAAGGACATCGTGGTGACGTACAGTTCCCCCTGCTTCAAGTGCCACGGCGTGTCTTCCGACACGATCGGGTAGAAACCCAGGAGCGCCAGATGGACGACCAGCAAGAGGCCGATCATGAGGCGCGGCGCCCAGCCGGGAACCCTTCCACCCCCACCCTTGGCACTGGAAAACGATGCGTTATGCCCCATCCGAAATACCCTCGGCCAGCACGTTCGATTCGGCTGGTCACTCCCGCAGCGCACGCGATCCGTCAGCCGTCCCGCCGGCGTCCGACGAAGGCGATCCCGGCCAAGCCCAGGAAGGCGGC